>NZ_JBBMFC010000013.1:0-98130 GCF_040096225.1 Hominiventricola aquisgranensis
TTCTGACATCATTATATCAGAAAAGCGGTTCTAACAATAGCAAAACCCCGCAAAAGCGGGGCTTTGTCTACAGTCTGAACAGGCTATCCTATGGATAGCCTGTTTTTCTTATGTTTTTCATGTGTTGAGAAAAAATATCAATAAAATGAGAAAAATTTTCAAAAGTTAGTTGACAATAATTAGTCGTGACTATATAATATGGAAACGTAAATGATAAGTCGTTTTCAATACACATACTAAAATGAAGAAAAGAGGGAGCATGATGGCATTAGCACTTATGAGTATCGGTGAAAAGCGCACTGTGCAGAGTCTTCGCGGAAAAGATGAAACACTTCGTCATCTGCAGGATCTGGGATTTGCCCCGGGCGCAGAAGTTGAATGTGTCGGAGACACACCTGGAGGAATGATTCTGATCGTCAAGGGTGTTCGTATCGCATTGGACAGAGGACTTGCGTCCAAGATCATGGTTGCCTGACGAGAACGGCAGAAGGAAGGAGAAACAAGATGCAGACATTAAAAGATGTGGCGGTTGGAAAAACTGTTTCCGTTGTCAAACTTCATGGAGAAGGCGCTGTGAAACGTCGGATCATGGATATGGGAATTACCAAAGGAACTCAGGTGTTTGTCCGTAAAGTAGCACCGCTTGGAGATCCGGTTGAAGTAACTGTCCGCGGATATGAGCTGTCTTTAAGAAAAGCTGACGCTCAGATGATCGAAGTACAGTAAGGAAAAAACTGCAAATGAAGGCTGCGTAAAGCAGCTTATTTTTAAGAATATAGGTTAGAATCTGCTAACCATGAGGAGGAAAAAATGGCTTTAAAGATTGCACTTGCCGGTAATCCAAACTGTGGTAAAACCACTCTGTTCAATGCACTGACCGGCGCAAATCAGTTCGTTGGTAACTGGCCTGGTGTTACGGTTGAGAAAAAAGAAGGAAAATTAAAGGGACATTCTGATGTAGTGATCATGGACCTTCCAGGAATCTACTCCCTGTCTCCATATACTTTGGAGGAGGTTGTAGCCAGAGGATATCTGGTATCTGAGCGTCCGGATGCGATCCTGAACATTATAGACGGAACTAACCTTGAGAGAAACCTGTATCTGTCAACACAGCTGCTGGAGCTTGGAATCCCGGTTGTCATGGCGATCAACATGATGGACGTTGTTAAGAAAAACGGTGACCAGATCTTTATTGACAAACTCAGCGAAGTACTTGGATGCAAGGTTGTTGAGATCTCTGCACTGAAAGGTACTGGAGTAAAAGAGGCTGCTGAAGCGGCAGTTCAGGCTGCACAGGCTAACAAAGCACAGCAGATCGTACATACCTTTGATAAAAAAGTCGAAGAAGCTCTGACTGCAATCGAGGCTAAGATCGGCAGCGAGGTTACAGAAGAGCAGAAGCGTTTCTTCGCTATCAAACTGTTTGAGCGCGATGACAAGATCAAAGAGCAGATGAAGAGTGCTCCAGATGTTGATAGTATTGTAGATGGCGTAGAGAAAGCAATGGATGATGACGCAGAGAGTATTATTACCAATGAGCGTTATGTATACATTTCTTCTATTATTGGAAAATGCTGCAAGAAAGCAAAAGCAGGACAGATGACCACATCTGATAAGATCGATCGGATCGTTACCAATCGTATCTTTGCTCTTCCGATTTTTGCAGTGATCATGTGGCTGGTATATTATGTGTCTGTAACGACGGTTGGTACTTTTGTAACAGATTGGACCAATGATGTGCTGTTTGGAGAGATCGTACCTCCTGCAGTAGAAGGATTCCTGACCAGCGTTGGTTGTGCTGGATGGCTGCAGAGTCTGATCCTTGATGGTATTGTTGCCGGTGTCGGAGCTGTCCTTGGATTCGTACCGCAGATGCTGGTACTGTTCATCTTCCTGGCTATCCTTGAGGACTGTGGCTACATGGCTCGTGTTGCATTTATCATGGACCGTATCTTCCGTAAATTCGGTCTGTCCGGTAAATCCTTCATTCCGATGCTGATCGGTACAGGATGCGGCGTTCCTGGTGTTATGGCTTCCAGAACTATCGAGAACGAGCGTGACCGTCGTATGACCATCATGACGACAACATTTATTCCTTGTGGAGCTAAGCTTCCGATCATCGCTCTGTTCGCAGGTGCTATCTTTGGCGGTGCTCCGTGGGTTGCACCAAGTGCATATTTTGTTGGTATCGCAGCAATTATCTGCTCCGGTATCATCCTGAAGAAAACCAAGATGTTTGCTGGTGATCCGGCTCCGTTCGTTATGGAGCTTCCGGCTTATCATATGCCGACAGTTCTCAATGTATTGAGAAGTATGTGGGAGCGTGGATGGTCCTTTATTAAGAAAGCTGGTACGGTTATTCTTTTATCCACCATCTTTATCTGGTATACTTCTACTTATGGATTTGAGAACGGCACTTACTGTGCAGTAGAAGATTTTGCAGACAGCTTCCTTGGAACAATTGGTAATGCGATCTCCTGGATCTTCATTCCGCAGGGATTCGGCAATGCAAAAGCTACTGTAGCAGCAATTACCGGTCTGGTAGCAAAAGAGAACGTAGTAGGTACCTTCGGCGTTCTGTATGGATTAGAGGAAGTTGCTGAGGATGGTGCAGAGTTCTGGGGCAGTATTGCCAAGGATTATACCGCAGTTGCAGCATATGCATATCTGGTATTTAACTTGCTGTGTGCACCATGCTTCGCAGCAATCGGAGCTATCAAGAGAGAGATGAACAATGCAAAATGGACCTGGTTTGCAATTGGATATCAGTGTCTGCTTGCTTACTGCGTATCTCTGGTGATCAATCAGGTTGGAAGTGCTATCTTCTATGGTGTATATACTCCATGGCTGATCGTTGCAATTGTACTGATCGTACTGTTCATCTGGCTGTTGGTTCGTCCGTATAAAGAAGCAACAACTCTGAATGTAAAAGTAAAGGCAAGGGCATAAAAAATGGGAACACTGGTTGTAGGACTTGTTGTACTGGCAATAGTTGTAGCAGCTGCACGCAGTATCTGGAAAGATAAGAAAAATGGAAAGAGCTGTGGAAGCTGCGGAGGAGGATGCGGAGGATGCTCCAAGTGCAAGACGAAAAACTGATTCGGACTACACGTGAAAAGGATATGATCCTGGAGAAATTTCGGAACCGTGGCATGCGGATCACGAAGCAGCGCAGGCTGATTCTTGACATTGTATTTGAACAGGACTGCACCAGCTGCAAAGAAATTTATTATCAGGCTTCTAAACGTGATAAGAATATTGGAATTGCAACGGTATACCGGATGGTAAATGCTCTGACAGAGCTTGGCGTATTTCAGACGAATGTTCCATATCGTCTGACCGGGAGATCTGCGCAGGATCCGATCAATGGCTGCCGTGTGATTCTGAAAAATCATCATGAAGTAGATTTTGATGCTGAGGAATGGAACCGGATACTGACTTATGCATTGCGCCAGAAGGGCTATCATAATGTACAGGACATAGACCAGGTGATTCTGAAATAAATAATGCGCAAAGAGAGACTATGGGTGATCCATAGTCTCTTTTTTACACAAAGACAGGAAAAAAAGGTGGACAATCCGGAGAAACTTCTATATAGTTGAAATAAAGAAAACGACGGAATTCATGATAGATTCCGGGTACTGCAAGTTCCGAAAGGATTTATAGAGAAACCGGTGTGAATCCGGTGCGGTCCCGCCACTGTGACAGGGAGCCGTTATAGATGATCCACTGGACCGGAGAGGTCTGGGAAGGACTGTAATGGTTGTGAACTGGAGTCAGGAGAACTGCTTGCAGGGAATAAGTGCTTCTTACGGCAGATAAGAACTCTTACATAGACATATCAATAAACGAGAGCAGCCATCCTGCATCTCGTCTTTGTCCGTGTATAGAAAAGAGATCAGACCTGCGCGTATGCGCAGGTTTTTATTGTATAACGTGGAGAACGGGGGAAAAATATGGATATTAAGCAGCTTCAGTATCTGGTTGTCAGCATTGACAATGGAAGTTTCAAGAAGGCGTCAGAGCTCTTATATACAACGCAGCCGCATATCAGCAAAACGATCAAATCTCTGGAGGTAGAGCTTGGCATGCAGCTTCTCAAGCGAAACGCAAGAGGTGTGGAAGCTACAGAAGAGGGACGCAAGGTATACGAATATGCCTGCAGGATCCTGGTAGATTCCGGCAAGATCCAGCATGTGCGGGAAGAAAAGGATATCCGGATGCTGAAGATTGCAGTGACACCGGATGATGAGCTGAATCATCTGTTTCGGACATTTTATGCACAGGAAGTAAAAGAAGGACTTCATGTGGAATATATGGAGCGTAATGCAGAAGAACTCCTGCGCATGGTCCATCACCATCGAGTGGACATCGGATTCCTTCTGGTGGATCAGAATCAGAAGACGGCACTTCTGCAGATGCTGGCGCACAAGCGGCTGGAATTTACGGAGATCGGGAAACGTTCGCCTGTATTACTGGCAGGACCGGAGAGCCCGTTATATGGGGCAGAGTCGGTGAGCAACAAAGAACTGCGGGAGATCAAACTGATTCAGATGGATGCAGACCAGGATATGTTTTCGATTCAACTGGTGCATGGGAAGGAAGACTATCAGTATCACAGAACTCATGGAAAGACATTGATGACTAATAGCAGGGATGTGCTGCTTGAGTTAGTCAGCAAAACTGATCTGTGCAGCATTTCTGTCTGTGGAGACAGCCGGCAGGAGACGGACAGACGAATCCGGCAGATTCCTATCAAAGGAGAGAAGGATCGGATCGTACTTGGATATGTGAAGCGAAAAAGGGATGAATTAACAGCAGAAGCAGAGAAATTTCTTGCATATATCTGTGAAAATCTGGGAAACTAAATCATGGCAGCTATGTAGTTGATAAAATCTATCAGCTGCATGGTTGCTTTTTTTAATGGAATCTGATACTATAAGTTAGCGGCAACTAATTAGAATAAACTAACCAAAGGGATCGGAGGAAGAGATGATAGAGACAATGATTGGAAACAGTATTGCGAATCAGTGTTCGCCGGTTCTTATGGATGTGAAGCCATCCAATCTTCTGATTCTTACAAGAGAGGAAGAAGAGCGGTTTCTGGAGATGGAAGACATTCCTGGAATATGGGGGATCTGTCTCCATCGGGGAGAACAGAAAAGTATCTGGCTTCTGTACCGGAAGGACAGACTGGAAGCATTGCTTCTCTGGCCGGGGACAGCAGAATTTCTGAAATCCTATGGGTATCAGACAGAAGAGAGTACACTTGACCAGATGCTTGCAAGGCTGGCGGAACGGTTTACGGAATACAAAGAAGGAAGAGCTGAATTTCCTCATGAGATGGGTGCATTTCTTGGATATCCGTTAAGTGATGTGAAAGGATTCATTGAGCATGAAGGAAAAGATTTCCTCTGCTCTGGCTACTGGAAGGTATACAGTGATGAGACAGGAGCCAAAAAGACATTTCAGCTCTATCAGGCAGTTCGGAACATGGTACTGCAGATGCTGAGCGCAGGCAGCAGTCTGTGTGAGATCAGTTGCCAGGCATATTAAAGACAGGAGGATTCTTAAAATGGGACAGATCGTAATTGTTTATTACAGCGAGACAGGTAATACTGAGGCAATGGCAAACATGGTAGCAAAAGGAGTAGAGGCAGCAGGTGCCACTGCAAAGGTTGTTCCGGTTGACGGTTTCAACGCAGAGGAGCTCAAAGGTGAGAGCGCATTTGCACTTGGTTGTCCGGCAATGGGTGACGAAGTGCTGGAAGAGGGCACCATGGAACCATTTGTTGCTGAAGTAGAGAAATTCGCATCCGGCAAGAAGATTGCATTGTTTGGTTCCTACGGATGGGGAGACGGTGAGTGGATGCGGAACTGGGTTGACCAGATGAAAAATGCAGGCGCTGATGTGATCGGAGGCGAGGATGCCATCTGTGCAGATGCACCGGATGATGAAACAGAAGCAAAATTAGTGGAACTTGGAAAACAATTAGCCGCGTGCTAGTAGAATAGGAGGAACCGTTTCATGAGTGTTGTTATCGTGGGTGGACATGACCGTATGGTATGTCAGTATATGAAAATCTGTAAAAACTATAAATGTAAGGCAAAAGTATTCACGCAGATGTCAGCCAGCATGGATAAACAGATGGGATCACCGGATCTGTTCATCCTCTTTACCAACACTGTATCTCACAAAATGGTGAAAACGGCAGTGGATGAGGCGAAGAAGAATAATGTGCAGGTGGTACGCTGTCACACAAGCAGCGGATCTGCACTGGAAAATATTCTGAAAGAGTATGTTGCTTAAGGCCACAAAGAATCCTTTATTATAAGAAATCTCCCGTCTGGAATGAAAGATTTCCAGATGGGGGATTTTTTTATGAAAAAAGTGTAAAAAAACCGTGATTTTCCTTGTCAAATGGGCTTTCAGTGCTTAAAATAAAAATGTTGTCAAAAAATCAGGACAGAATCAGAACAGGAGTATCAAAACATGGCAAAACAGTATTGGAGACCAGGGAATATGCTGTATCCGGTACCGGCAGTAATGGTAAGCTGCGGACTTCCGGATGAAAAACCTAATATCATTACGATCGCGTGGGCAGGAACCGTCTGTTCTTCACCGGCCATGGTATCTATCTCTGTGAGAAAAGAAAGATACTCTCATCATATTTTAAAAGAATCCGGTGAGTTTGTGATCAATCTGGTTACGAAGGATCTGGTGCGTGCGGCAGACTACTGCGGTGTTCGTTCTGGAAGAGATGTGGACAAATTTGCAGAGATGCATCTGACTCCATTTCCATCCAGAACCATTGCAACACCTGGAATCGCTGAGAGTCCGGTAAACATTGAATGTAAAGTGACAGAGATCAAAGAACTGGGAAGTCATGACCTGTTCCTGGCAGAAGTGACCAATGTGACGATTGAAGATAAGTATCTGAACGAACAGGGTAAATTTGAACTGAATCAGGCAGGGCTTATCACTTACTCTCATGGAGAGTACTTTACATTAGGAGAAAAAGCAGGAAGCTTTGGATATTCTGTCCGGAAGAAGTCTTCCGGCCAAAAGAACAAGGGAAAGAAAAGAAGTACATGCGGAAAAGGAAAAAATACAAAAAATTATTCGGAAGGAAATTCGAGATAAATCTGGCAGGCTGGGGCATCGGATGCTGTATGCTGATGCTATTCTGTGTACCAATCCTGGGGAATACGCTGGGAAATGAGACCACCTATAGTGAGGTATTGCTGGATGGAGAAGTCATTGGTGCAGTGGCTGATCCGGAGGAAGTGGATCAGGCATTCTTGAATGCCAGAGCAAAGATCGCCAGGGAGACTGAGGGACTGGTACTGGCCAATGTGGAGTGCAGCTTTCAGCGGGTATCGAAGCTGTTCGGAAGCACTCTGAAGGAAGAACAGCTGGAGCAGGTGATCTATGATCTGCTGCAGGAAAAAGTAAAGACTGCAAAACAGAAATATTACATGGTGAAGGTCAACGAATTTACCATCAATCTGGCGAGCATGGACGAGGTGCAGCAGCTTCTGGAAGCAGCACTGACGGCAAATGATCCAGATGGATTGTTTCAGGTACAGGTGGTATCGGATACCAGCCGCGAGTTAAACGCATTTACAGTGCAGGTGACACCGAAGGAAGAGATTGCGGATGGTGATGGCCTGAAGGCACTGGATTTTGCTGAAAAAGTCGAGATTTCGGAAGCTTATATTGATGCGGATCAGTTGACCTCTCTGGATGTGGCTATTGATGAAGTGACCAAGGAAAAAGAGAAGAATCAGACTTATGAGGTACAGTCTGGAGATACGCTTTCTGTGATCGCCAACAGCCGCGGCTATTATGTGGATGAAGTGCTGGCGCTGAACCCGGGACTTACCAGAGACGCAACTTTGCATCTGGGCGATGAGATTATTATCAGTGTGCCGGAGCCAGAGCTGTCTGTGATGAGACAGGTGCAGACAACCTATGAGGAAGATTATTACGCAGAGACTCAGTATGTAGATAATGACAGCTGGTACACCACACAGACACAAGTCCTGCAGGAAGAGGTGGCAGGACATCATGAGGTGACCATGCTGACCACATACAAGAACGATGCTCAGACGGATCAGGAAATGATCGCAGAAAATGTCATGGTGGAGCCAGTGCCGAAGATTGTGGAGAGAGGTACACAGACACCTCCGACTTATATTAAGCCGATCACGGGAGGAACCATGACCTCCACTTTCAAGTGGCGTTGGGGACGTATGCATAAAGGAATCGATTGGGCTGTGCCGAAGGGAACTGCAGTCCGTGCCTCCTGCGGAGGTACCGTTGTCAGTGCCGGCTGGTCTGGAGGATACGGTAACTGTATCACCATCCGTCATCCGGATGGTAAGATGACCCGTTATGGCCATCTGAGCAAGATTCTGGTATCCGCAGGTCAGAAAGTCGATCAGAACCAGAAGATCGCATTGAGTGGAAACACCGGTCGAAGCACCGGACCTCATGTACATTTTGAGATCCTTGTGAATGGAACTCAGGTGAATCCACTGAAATATTTGCAGTAACACTTTTAAGAGGGAATTGGGCAGCAGAAGACATTATGGATATGAAAATGCCCAAAAACAGGCGAGTTGAGAAAGAAATCTGTCGGAGATTGGGCAATCACCGCGGAATCAGACCGCAAATTCTCCAAAGCTTGAAGAAATGCGATATATATGAGAAAATAATCTCAAAACAGGAAGAAAAGGAACCATTGGAATATCAACAGGAGCAAAAACTTGTAGAAGATAAAATGTACGGAGGAACAGTATTATGACAGAATGGGAAAAGGCACAAAAAGGGTATTTGTATGATGCAAATTATGACAAGGAGATCGTAGAAGCGAGAACACGCTGTGCGGATCTATGCTATGAATTCAATAACCTGAGACCATCGGATACCGAAAAGCAGCAGGAACTCTTGAAGAAGATACTTGGAAAGATGGAAGGAACGCCGGTGATTACGGCACCATTTTACTGTGATTATGGCATAAATACTTCTGTAGGAAGGAATTTCTATACTAATCATAATGTAACGATCCTGGACTGCACGAAAGTGACGTTTGGAGATAATGTTTTTATTGCACCAAACTGTGTGTTTTCTACTGCGGGTCATGCCATCGACAGTGAACAGAGAGGTCGGGGACTGGAGATTGCACTGCCGATCACAGTGGGAGACAACGTGTGGATCGGAGCCAATGTATCTGTGCTGCCAGGTGTGACAATTGGAAGTAATACGATCATCGGTGCAGGAAGTGTGGTAAATAAAGATATTCCGGAGGGCGTTATCGCTGTTGGAAATCCTTGCAAAGTCATGCGGAAGATCACAGAGGAGGATAAGAAGAAATATCCCATATTTGAAGGATAAATTTCCTATATTCTACTCTCGGGAGGTGTTCCTTTTAGCCTTAAACGGATATACTTGCCTTAGTTAAGGGAGGTAATTCTATGGATCTTATAAAAATTGGGAAATATATTGCGGAAAAAAGAAAAGCGTTGGGACTGACTCAGAAGCAGCTTGCGGAACAGCTGGGGATGAGTGATAAGTCTGTCTCCAAATGGGAGAGGGGAATCTGTCTGCCGGATGTATCTGTCTATATGGAACTGTGCGGGATACTGGGAATCAGCATGAATGAATTTCTTGCAGGAGAAGATATCAGCGAAGAAAATATTGTAAAAATAGCAGAGGACAATCTGATTCAGGTGGCGAAGGATAGTAAGGCGAAGCAGAAAAATCTGAAGGTGATTATTGCTGTGATGCTTTTGATCACAGTCCTTATGGTGTCTGTTCTTGGAAGCATGATATTCCGGCGCTTAAGTCAGCCGCGAAATTATATGATGCCAGTTGACCGGAACAGCACAGAGATGAAGACAGCTGAGATTTTATCAGGTGTGGACGGAGCTTATCTGTTTCGGTACTCAACAAAAGATAAATGCAGGAAACTGACCATATATGTGTCAGAATATCAGTCCGGAAAACTGGTATCCAAAGAAGAGATTTTCGGGATTACTTATGATGAGATGGAGACTTCGCCGGAAGGAATCATAGCACTCATACCGGATTTTGACAATTTTGAGATCAAGACGGTTCTGACGGATTCTGATTCAAAATGTACAGCCTATGTGCCGATTCTGGAGGATGTGCTGGAGCGGGAATATTATGGACGTTCAGCAACACAGATCAAAGAGATGACACCAGTTCAGTATGATACGGAACAGGGCGTGGTGGCATTTATCTATGGAAAAGATGGCATCAGGGGATTCTCCATAGATGATGTTACAAATGAGGAATATATTTCGGACAATGATTATGTATATTATTTCTCAGTAGAGTTCAGCAAGTTTTAATATTTTTCTCATTGACAAATCTTGTTTCTCCATCTATACTCTAGTCAAATAGTTTGATAATCAAAATAAATTTGTGAGGAACAACATGAATACAAGAATAACAGGAACAGGATACAGTCTGCCTGCTTTTCGGGCGGACAATGATTATCTTGCAACACTGGTAGAGACCAGTGACGAATGGATCACGGAGAGAACTGGAATCCGTGCCCGTCATCTGGCAGGAGAAGAAACGACCGTATCCATGGCAGCGGCTGCTGCAGAGAAAGCTTTGAAGCGGGCAGGTGCAGACCCCTCAGAAGTAGAACTTCTGATCGTGGCAACTATCAGCGGCGATACAGTAACACCAAGTACGGCATGCCGGGTACAGGCACTGATCGGAGCAGACAAGGCAGTGGCATTTGACATCAATGCGGCCTGCTCAGGATTCTTATATGCTCTTCATATGGCAGATGCATGTGTAAAAAGCGGAATGTATAAGAATGCATTGCTGATCGGAGCGGAGACCTTGTCCAAACTGGTTGACTGGAATGACCGTGGAACTTGTATCTTATTTGGAGATGGGGCAGGTGCGGCATTCGTGGAAGCTACGGAAGAAGCCGGAATTTTGGCACATGAGGTTGGTAGTGATGGATCCAGATGGGAAGTACTTTCCTGTGAGGGAAGACCTAACGGCAATCCAGTCTGCAAGGCAGAAGGTCAGGAAGGCTTTTTGCAGATGAACGGCCAGGAAGTATTTAAGTTTGCGGTACGGAAAGTTCCGCAGTGCATTGACGCAGCACTCGAAAAAGCAGCACTGAAGCCGGAGGAAGTGGATCTGTATCTGCTGCATCAGGCGAACTGCCGTATTATTCAGTCGGTGGCGAAGCGACTGGGACAGCCGGAAGAAAAATTCCCGATGAACCTGAATGAGTGCGGAAATACATCCGCCGCCAGTCTGCCAATCCTGATGGCACAGCTTGATGAGCAGGGAAAACTGAACAAAGGCGATACACTGGTACTGTCTGGTTTTGGAGCAGGTCTTACCTGGGGCGCTTGTGTGATCAGATGGTAGTAATATAGTTCACACGCGCCATTCACAAAATACTTTGATAATCAAAAAATATGCTTGACAAATGTAGATGTGGAACATATACTTTGAATATCAAAATAAATAAGGCGATCCTCAGGAATGCCTTTAAGATGATTAAAATGAAAATGAAAGATTAAGGAGAATACGAACATGTTAGAGAAGATGAAAGAAATGGTAGCAGATCAGTTAAATGTAGATGCAGCAGAGATTACTGCAGAGACTTCCTTCAAAGATGATCTGGGAGCTGATTCCCTGGATCTGTTCGAGCTGGTAATGGCTCTTGAGGAAGAGTACAATGTAGAGATTCCGTCTGAGGATCTTGAGAAACTGACAACTGTAGGTGCAGTTATGGATTATCTGAAATCCAAAGGTGTAGAAGAGTAAGAACAGGCGGAGCGAAACAGATATGAAGACGAGAGTAACAGAACTTCTGGGAATTGAAAAACCGATCATCCAGGGTGGTATGGCCTGGGTTGCTGAATCTCACCTGGCAGCTGCAGTATCCAACGCAGGCGGGTTCGGTCTCATCGGAGCAGCCAATGCACCGGCAGATGTGGTCAGAAATTACATCCACGAGGCAAGAGAACTGACGGACAAGCCTTTTGGTGTAAATATCATGCTGATGAGTCCGTTTGCAGAAGATATCGCACAGCTTGTGACAGAGGAGAAGGTCGCAGCGGTTACGACCGGAGCAGGAAACCCGGAGAAATATATGGCGCAGTGGAAAGCTGCAGGTATCAAGGTGATTCCGGTAATTGCATCTGTAGCTCTCGCAAAACGGATGGAGCGTGTGGGCGCAGACGCAGTTGTTGCAGAGGGAACTGAATCCGGTGGACACATCGGTCAGGCAACAACCATGACATTGGTTCCGCAGGTGGTTGATGCAGTACAGATTCCGGTGATCGCAGCCGGAGGTATTGGAGATGGCCGTGGAATGGCGGCTGCATTCATGTTGGGTGCAGAGGCCGTTCAGATGGGTACACGTTTTTGTGTGGCTGATGAGTGTGTGATCCATGACAAGTACAAGGATCGTATCCTGAAAGCAAAGGATATCGATTCTGAGGTAACTGGAAGAAGTCATGGACATCCAGTTCGGGGATTAAGAAATAAGATGACCCGCGAGTATCTGAAACTGGAAGCAGAGGGAGCATCTTTTGAGCAGCTGGAAAATCTGACTCTTGGAGGTCTTCGCAAGGCAGTTGTGGAAGGTGATACAGATAATGGTTCTGTACTTGCCGGACAGATCGCCGGAATGATCACAAAGAGACAGAGCTGTCAGGAGATCGTGGATGAAGTGATGGATCAGGCAGAAAGACTGCTGAAAATAAAATAAGAGCTGTCAGATCATAAACAGGATTCAGACAGCTGCCGAGACAAGGGCCGCTGTGCACCAGAGTATGCGCTGCGGCCTTTCTCAAAGAATAATAGTTTGAAAATCAAAATATAGGATGGTAGGATATGAGTAAAATTGCTTTTTTATTTCCGGGACAGGGTGCTCAGTATGTTGGCATGGGAAAAGATTTTTATGAGGCGTTTCCGGTATGCCGTGAAGTGTTTGAGAAAGCTTCCAAGGCATCCGGCCTTGACATCCCGGCACTTTGCTTTGAAGAAAATGATAAACTGAACCAGACAGAGTATACCCAGATCTGTATGCTGGCTGTGGAGGCTGCGATCCTGAAAGCAGTGGAGACACAGGGGATTCAGTCTGATGTGAATGCAGGTTTAAGCCTTGGGGAGTATGGTGCTGTGATCGCCTCCGGTGTGATGAGTCTGGAAGATGCATTTCGGGTAGTCAGACAGAGAGGTATCTATATGCAGGAAGCAGTTCCTACAGGTGGAGCTATGACAGCAGTTCTCGGTCTTGATGCCAAGATCATCGAGAAAGTCTGCGAGGAAGTAGAAGGAATCGTGTCTGTTGCCAACTACAACTGCCCGGGGCAGATTGTGATCACCGGAGAAGAGAAGGCAGTAGATGCTGCGGCAGAAAAGTTGAAAGAAGCAGGTGCAAAACGTACTGTCAAACTGAATGTGAGCGGTCCCTTCCATTCAAAGATGCTTGCCGGAGCCGGTGAGAAACTGGCAGAAGAATTAAAAAATGTGGAGCTTCATGATGTGAAGGTTCCTTATCTTACAAATGTAACTGCTGACTATGTGACATCCACAGAGAACATCAAAGAACTGCTTGCCAGACAGGTATCCTCCAGTGTCTGCTGGCAGCAGTCTGTGGAGAAAATGATTGCAGACGGAGTGGATACATTTATTGAGATGGGACCTGGAAAAACACTTTCTGGATTTATGAGAAAGATCAGCCGCAATGTAACCATGTACAATATTGAAAATATGGCTGACTTTGAAAAAGTTGTGGCTGCAGTGAAGGGAGAATAAGGATGCTGGAAGGAAAGGTTGCACTGATCACCGGTGCGGCAAAAGGAATCGGTCGCGCCATCGCACTGGCAATGGCAGCAGAGAAAGCGACTGTTGTGATCAACTATAATGGCTCGAAAGAACGGGCTGAGCAGGTTCTGGAAGAGGTAAAAGCACTGGGAGCAGACGGCTGCGTGTATCAGTGTAATGTAGCAGACACTGCAGATACAGATGCCATGATCAAAGAGATCATCAAGACTTACGGACATCTGGATATTCTGGTAAATAACGCCGGAATCACCAGAGACAATCTGATCATGAAGATGTCGGAGGAAGATTTTGATGCAGTCATCAACGCAAACCTGAAAGGCTGCTTTAATACAATCAAGGCAGTGAGCCGTCAGATGCTCAGACAGCGTTCCGGCCGGATCATCAATATTACTTCTGTATCCGGTATCCTTGGAAATGCAGGACAGGCCAATTATTCTGCATCCAAAGCAGGAATCATCGGTCTTACCAGAACTATGGCCCGAGAGCTTGCCAGCCGTGGAATCACGGTCAATGGAATTGCCCCGGGTTTTGTAGATACCGATATGACAAAGGTACTGCCGGAGCAGGTGCGTGAGGCAGCGACTGCACAGATCCCGCTGGGTCGTTTCGGCCAGCCGGAGGATATTGCAAACATGGCAGTTTATCTGGCATCAGAAAAAGCGTCCTATATTACAGGACAGATCATTAGCGTAGACGGAGGCATGGCAATCGGATGAGAAGAGTAGTAGTTACCGGTATGGGTGCGATCACCCCCTTAGGATTGAATGTAAAAGAGTATTTTGATAATATTAAAGCTGGAAATCATGGATTTGGAATCATTTCCAAGTTTGATGCTGCAGAATACAAAGCACACGTGGCTGCAGAAGTAAAAGGATTTGTAGCAAAGGAGTTTATGGATTTCAAGGCAGCCAAGAGAATGGAAACATTTTCTCAGTATGCCGTAGCCGCAGCAAAAGAGGCTATGGAGCAGAGCGGTCTTGATATGAGCAAAGAAGATCCTTATCGTGTGGGCTGTTCTATCGGTTCAGGTATCGGAAGTCTTCAGGTAGTGGAAAAAGAGTACACCAAACTGGTGGAAAAAGGACCTAATCGTGTGAATCCGCTGATGGTTCCTATGATGATCTCTAATATGGCAGCAGGAAATGTGTCCATCGCTTATGGTCTGAAAGGTAAGAGTCTCAATGTGGTGACTGCATGTGCGACCGGAACCCATTCGATCGGAGAAGCTTACAGAAGCATTCAGGTGGGAGATGCTGATGTGATGCTGGCAGGCGGAACCGAGAGTTGTATCTGTCCGATCGGTGTAGCTGGTTTTGCAGCATTGACAGCTCTGTCCGGAAGTGAAGACCCGGAGCGTTGTTCCATTCCGTTCGATAAAGACCGTGACGGATTTGTCATGGGTGAAGGTGCAGGCGTGGTTGTTCTGGAAACACTTGAGCATGCTCAGGCGAGAGGCGCCAAGATCCTGGCCGAAGTGGTTGGTTATGGTGCTACCAGCGATGCTTATCACATCACTTCCCCGGCGGAAGATGGTATGGGTGCGGCCAATGCCATGAAGTGGGCAGTTCAGGAATCAGGTGCAGCTATGGAAGACATTATGTACATCAATGCACACGGAACCAGTACCCATCACAATGATCTGTTCGAGACACGTGCTATCAAACTGGCATTTGGTGAGCATGCAAAGGATATGAAGATCAACTCCACCAAGTCTATGATCGGTCATCTGCTTGGAGCAGCAGGAGCAGTGGAATTTATTACCTGTGTGAAAGAGATGGAGGAGAGCTTCGTCCATGTGACCAGAGGTCTGGAAAACCCGGATGAAGAACTGGATCTGGATTATGTACAGGGTCATGGTGTAGAGATGGAGCTTGAGTATGCGCTGTCCAACTCTCTTGGCTTCGGCGGACACAATGCAAGTATTCTGATCAAGAAGTACGCAGAGTAGATGGCAGGTAGTGACGGACAGAATGCGCTCTGGAAAGGAAGTATAGATACATATGGTAATGGATATTAAAGAAATCATGGAGACGATCCCTCATCGTCAGCCGTTTCTGCTGATCGACCGGATCGAGGAACTGGAGCCGGGAAAACGTGCTGTAGGTAAAAAATGTGTCTCCTACAATGAGCCATTTTTTAATGGACATTTTCCGCAGGAACCGGTAATGCCGGGTGTTCTGATCCTGGAAGCACTGGCACAGACCGGTGCAGTGGCCATCTTAAGCCAGCCGGAAAACAAAGGAAAGACCGTCTACTTTGGCGGCATCGATAAAGCAAAATTCAAACGGAAAGTAGTTCCGGGCGATGTACTGACTCTGGAACTTGAGATCATCAAGCAGAAAGGCCCCATCGGTATGGGAACTGCGAAAGCAACCGTAGATGGAAAAGTGGCTGTGACTGCTGAGATGACATTTGCAGTGGGATAAGAGATAGGGATATAAGAATGCTGAAGGAGTGAGCTCCTTCGGCATTTTTTCTTTATACAATCTTAATACGACAGGAAAGATACTAACACAATCTTTGAACTGTAATCGTTATAATGAGGAGATATTACAGATACAGGAGATAACACTCATTATGACAGAAGGTATATATAGAAAAAAACACCTGACATCATCTCAGGTGATTATTCTGGGATTTGCAGGAGTGATTCTGCTGGGGGCGTTTCTGCTGATGCTTCCGGTCGCATCTGCAGAAGGAGTGGCAACATCCTTTCATGAGGCATTGTTTACATCAACATCAGCAGTATGTGTTACAGGACTCGCTGTACAGGATACGGGCAGTTATTGGTCATTTTTCGGACAGACAGTCATTCTTGCGCTGATTCAGATTGGTGGTCTTGGAGTTGTGACAGTTGCAGCTGCCGTTGTCATTTTATCGGGAAGAAAAATCTCCCTTATGCAGCGAAGCACTATGCAGGATGCGATTTCAGCTCCCAAAGTGGGAGGGATTGTCAGGCTCACCAGATTCATTTTACT
The DNA here is from genome assembly GCF_040096225.1 of Hominiventricola aquisgranensis. Classification (NCBI taxonomy): domain Bacteria; kingdom Bacillati; phylum Bacillota; class Clostridia; order Lachnospirales; family Lachnospiraceae; genus Hominiventricola; species Hominiventricola aquisgranensis. The sequence goes on from NZ_JBBMFC010000013.1 coordinate 16,843, forward strand.
GGGAACATTGTTGGCTGAGGCGACAGGTGCGCTGCTTTTACTACCGGATTTTTGTAAAACATTTGGTTTCAAAGGAATCTGGATGGCTATATTTCATTCAATATCTGCATTTTGCAATGCAGGATTTGATATATTGGGAACCAAGGATCACACATTTGTATCTCTGACAGGGTATATGGGAGACCCATTGATCAATATAGTAATTATGCTGTTGATCATAGTGGGAGGAATCGGTTTCATGACCTGGGATGATATTTATATAAACAAATGGAAGCTGAAGCGTTATCGGATGCAAAGTAAAGTCATTCTTACTACGACTGTCTGGCTGATCATTCTTCCTGCAATCTTCTTTTTCTTTCAGGATTTCAGCGGATTACCGATGGAAAAACGACTTCTGATGTCTGTCTTTCAGTCAGTTACTCCGAGAACAGCCGGATTTAATACGGCAGATCTGGCTGCTATGACAGAGCCTTCGAAAGCAATTATGATATTACTGATGCTGATCGGAGGGTCTCCGGGATCAACAGCAGGAGGCATGAAGACGACAACATTTGCAGTATTAGTATTTAACGCATTTGCTACATTCCGCAATAAGGAAGATGCTGGAGTCTATGGCCGCAGAATTGAGTGCCAGACAATAAAAAATGCGTCAACGGTAGCTATGATGTATATTTTGCTATTCCTCTGTGGGGGAATTGCCATCAGTATCTGTGAAAACCAGCCTCTTTTAAATTGCCTCTTTGAAGCGGCATCTGCGGTTGGCACAGTTGGACTGACACTTGGGATCACACCGGATCTGCATATAATATCCCAAAGTATATTAATCCTGCTCATGTACCTTGGCAGGGTAGGAGGTCTTACATTAATTTATGCAATGTTTTCGGACAAAAACAGAAAAAATGCGAAATTGCCGACAGAAAAGATAACAGTGGGCTAGAAAGATGAGGAATGAGATTATGAAAAATATTTTGTTGATTGGACTTGGACGTTTTGGGAGACATATGGCAGAACAACTGAACCAGATGGGACATGAAATCATGGCAGTGGATCTGAATGAAGAACGGGTAGAAAAGGTCTTGCCATTTGTCACAAATGCGCAGATTGGTGACTGCACAGATGCAGATTATCTGAGATCATTGGGAATCAGAAATTATGATATCTGTTTTGTAGCAATTGGTGGAAGCTTCCAGAATTCACTTGAAACGACCTCTTTATTAAAAGAACTTGGTGCGAAGCTGGTGATCGCAAGAGCAGAACGCGATGTTCAGGAAAAATTCCTTCTGAGAAATGGAGCCGACAGTGTGATCTATCCAGAAAAGCAGGTGGCAAAATGGGCATCTATCCGATATGCTGACGATTATATCCTGGATTATATGGAGGTAGACGCATCACATGCCATCTTTGAAGTGGAAGTCCCGGAGCAATGGGTGGGAAAAACGATTGGCGAGCTTGATATCAGGAAGAAGTATAACATTAATATATTTGCTATGAAAAGCAATGGGAAAATAAGCATCAATATATCCGCAGACACGATGTTCACGGAGCATATCACGTTGTTGGTTCTTGGTGAATATAAAGCGATCCGTAAGTATTTTCATATTTGAAGAGACTTTTATAACATGTTATAATTTGTTCAATATCCGGAAAAGGCGGAAGAGAACATGAATGTAAATACAGAGAATGAACATATTCTGGTATGTTTGTCATCCTCTCCATCAAATAAGAATATTATCTTTACCGCTTCCAAAATGGCAAATGCATTGCAGGCACAATTTACTGCTTTATATGTGCAGACGGGAGCAAGGACCCGGTCAGAAGATAAAGAAAGGCTGGATGAGAATATTCGTTTTGCAGAGGAACTAGGAGCAGAGATTGTAATGACACATGGAGAAAATGTTCCATTGCAGATATCAGAGTATGCACAGCTGTCCAATGTTACTGAAATTGTGATTGGGCAGAGCAGTATGAAGAGGAATAATTTTTTCAGCAGAAAAACATTGACAGAAAAGCTGATCGATATTGTCCCTGATATCGATATTCATATTATACCTGATACGGTGAATGCAGAAAATTACAGAAAAGGACATTTGCCCCTGCATGTGGAGAAGCCATCGGTAAAAGAGTGTTTTCTGACGGTTCTTATCTTTGTCATCTGTACATTCATAGGACTTGTGTTTCAGAAATTTCATTTTTCAGAAGCCAATGTTGTGACCATTTATATTCTTGGGGTATTGCTTACCTCAATTTTGACAGATGGATATCTATGCAGTGTTGCAGGTTCTGTCATAAGTGTCTTTCTTTTTTGCTTTTTTCTCACCGAGCCAAGGATGTCATTTCAGACCTATGCAGTGGGATATCCGGTGACATTTGTGATCATGCTCATATCGTCTGTGCTGACAGGGACACTGGCTGCAAAACTGAAAACGCATGCCAGGCTATCAGCACAGCTGGCATTTCGCACGCAGATTCTGTTTGACACGGATCGTCTGCTGCAAAAGGCGAGAAGCCAGAAGGAGATACTTGAGATCACATGTACACAGCTGGCACGTCTGTTTGACCGCAGCATTGTAGCATATGCTGCAGTAAATGGGAGACTGGCAGAAGGACATCTGTTTTCTGAAAAAGAAAAAGCGGAAGACCAGTCCTATCTGACATTGGATGAGCAGCAGATTGCCAGATGGGTATATACGAACAAAAAGCGGGCAGGAGCAACAACGCATTATTATAAAAATTCGAAATGCTTGTATCTGGCGATTCGTATTGGAGACCAAGTATATGGAGTCGTTGGTGTTCCTGCTCAGAAAGATGTATTGGATTCGTTTGAATACAGTATTTTGCTGTCTGTGCTTAACGAATGCGCTCTTGCCATGGATAATGCCAGAAACGCAGAAGAAAAAGAAAAAAATGCAGTGATCGCAAAAAATGAACAGCTTAGAGCTGATCTGCTGCGTGCTATATCACATGATCTGCGAACACCGTTGTGCTCAATATCAGGGAATGCGGATATGCTGCTCAGTAATGGAAAATATCTGGATGAAGGAACAAGACGGCAGATCTATACGGATATTTATGATGACGCAGAGTGGCTCACAGGTGTAGTTGAGAATCTGTTGTCTATTACAAGATTGAATGACGGGAGATTAAAGTTTAAGTTTACGGATCAGCTTATGGATGAAGTGATTGCGGAAGCTTTGCGTCATATCAGCCGAAAGCATGATGATTACAAGATCATCACAGAATGTGAAGATCTTCTTCTTACGAGAATGGATGTAAGACTTATTATTCAGGTTCTTGTTAATCTGGTGGACAATGCAATAAAATATACCCCTTCTGGTTCGACAATTACAATAAGAGCTCTGAAGAAAAATGAAAAAGCGTGGATCAGTGTGGAAGATAATGGACCTGGAATTTCAGATGAGATAAAACCGCATATCTTCGAAATGTTTTTTACAGGAGGGAACAATATTGCGGATAGTCAACGAAGTCTTGGATTGGGACTTGCATTGTGTCAGTCCATTGTGGAAGCACACGGGGGAAAAATGGAATTAGAAGACAACGATCCGCATGGCTGTATCTTCTCGTTTGCATTACCATTAAGTGAGGTGATATTGAATGAATAAAGCTCTTATTCTTGTGGCAGAAGATGACCGCCCGATCAGAAATCTGATCGTAACTACGTTGAAAACTCATGATTATAAATATTTAACCGCAGAAAACGGCGCATCAGCGATTATGGAAGCATCTTCTCACAATCCGGATATTGTGTTGCTTGACCTTGGACTTCCAGATATGGAGGGGGTTGAAGTAATAAAAAAGATTCGGACATGGTCGAATCTTCCTATTATTGTAGTCAGTGCCAGAAGTGAAGATACAGACAAAATAGAGGCATTGGATGCCGGGGCGGATGATTATATTACCAAGCCATTTTCTGTAGAAGAGTTGCTTGCGCGGATACGTGTAGCACAACGCAGGTTGTCTGTCAACCAGGGGATCGATGGAAAGGAAAGCGCAGTTTTTACCAATGGAGAATTGAAAATTGACTATACAGCAGGCTGTGTTTTCTTAAGAGGAGAAGAACTTCATCTGACCCCTATTGAGTATAAACTTTTGTGCCTTTTATCACGTAATATGGGAAAAGTGTTGACTCACACTTACATTACGCAACAAGTGTGGGGAAGAAGCTCAGAAAATGATGTTGCATCTCTTCGTGTGTTCATGGCAACACTCAGGAAGAAGCTGGAAGCGGATAAAAAGGAAGTTCAATATATACAGACGCATATTGGTATCGGTTATCGAATGCTGAAAATAGAATAAATATATGAAAAATACCGGAGGGGCAAGCCCTCCGGTATTTTGTATGGAATGATGCTATAGGGAAAAGTAATGTAAATTACTTTGGGATATTCTCATTAACCTTCAATGGTAATGTATTTCTTCTGTTCTACAGCCGGTTTTGCTTCTTTCTTCGGCACGAACAGTTTCAGGATACCATGCTTGAACTCGCCCTTGATATCCTCTTCGGTAATATCATCGCCAACATAGAAGCTTCTCTGGCAGGAACCGGTGTAACGCTCACGACGGATGTATTTACCAGTCTCTTTGTCCTTGTCATCTTCATCAAGACCTTTAGCTGCACTGACGGTCAGATAACCATTGTTCAGTTCAACCTTAACTTCGTCTTTCTTGAATCCCGGCAGATCCATCTCCAGATCATAGCCATCTTTTTTCTCTTTGATATCAGTCTTCATCAGATTTGCTGCATGATGTCCATACAGTTTCTTCTCAGCCTGACGCTCTGCTCTGTCATCATAGAACGGAAAATCAAAAAAGTTATCAAATAAGTTATCATTAAAAATACTCGGCATCAACATAAGTCATTCCTCCTTGTGGAATTAAAATTATTTACTATAATTTATTTAGGGTAGCGGTGCCTTTCGACACCGCTACGGGTCAGCTGTTCTGGTGTGCCATCAGGCACAGATTACATGTCAGCCTTCAATGCTGACATATTTCTTTTCTTCAACGGCAGGTTTCGCAGTCTCTTTCGGAATGGTAAGCTTCAGAGTACCATCTTCGAATTTGGCTTTAATGTCATCCTGTTTTACACTGTCGCCTACGTAGAAGGTTCTGGTGCAGGAGCCACTGTAACGTTCCTTGCGGATGTACTTGCCATCTTTGTCTTTCTCATCCTTGTTGGAATTGGACACTGCATTGATGGTAAGGTAACCATCTTTCAACTCAGCCTGAATGTCTTCTTTCTTCACTCCCGGCAGGTTCATGGTCATCTCATAACCATCCTTGGTATCCTTCACATCTGTGGTCATCAGACCAGAGGTGTTATAATCCAAACTCTTAAACGGATCCTCAAAGAAATCATTAAAATAAGTATTTGTAAAAATGCTAGGCATCAACATAAGTCATATCTCCTTTCGGGTTCGGGATCTAAGTTCTTTCTTGTATCCCTCTTCCTTTGTTCTGTCTGTACTATAACACCTATTATTAGCAATGTCAAGAGGTGAGTGCTAATTTTTTGTGAACTTTCTGTGAAATCTTAAAAAGTCAGAAAACATGAAAACTGAAAATTGAAAATGTAAAACAGGAATTTTTGACGAAAACAGAAATGTTTAAGCAACCTGAACTTCACGTAAAATCCTTGCAAAATCAGTAATATTTTATTGACATTTTTATCATTTTCCGCTAGGATTTGTGGTAGTGATACTGGCATAGGAACGAAAAGGCAGAGACGTCAAGAAACGAAAAGTCATCTTGATATCTCTGCTTTTATTGTGTGCAAATATCACTGTAAATAACAAATGAAAGGATTTGGGTGCCACATGATGTCAGTTGAAAACATTATTGAACTGAAAGGGATCAAGAAGCGCTTTGAGGATAATTTTGAAGCGGTAAAGGACTTTAATCTCCAGGTGAAAAAGGGAGAGTTTGTGACATTTCTGGGTCCTTCCGGATGCGGAAAGACCACAACATTGCGAATGATCGCCGGATTTGATATTCCGACAGAGGGACAGATACTTTTGAATGGAAAAGAGATCAGTCAGCTGCCGCCTAATAAGCGGCCGATCAATACGGTATTTCAGCGATACGCGTTATTTCCACATCTGAATATATTTGACAATATTGCGTTTGGACTGAAGCTGAAAACAAAGACCGTTACTTATCAGAATGCATCGGGGGAGACTCTGACCCGTCAGGAGAAGCTGACCAGGGAAGAGATCCGTGAGAAGGTAAGTCATGCACTCCAGATCGTTGACCTGGAAGGCTTTGAGAAGAGGAGCATTGCAACTCTGTCCGGCGGTCAGCAGCAGCGTATTGCCATTGCCCGTGCCATTGTTAATGAGCCGGAGATCCTTCTGCTTGACGAGCCGCTGGGAGCTTTGGATCTGAAGATGAGAAAAGAGATGCAGCTGGAATTGAAGGCTATGCATAAGGAACTGGGAATCACCTTTATCTATGTAACACATGATCAGGAAGAGGCTCTGACCATGTCAGACAAGGTGGTCGTTATGTCTGACGGAAAGATCCAGCAGATCGGTACACCGGAAGAGATCTACAACGAGCCCAATACTGTATTCGTGGCAGACTTTATCGGCGAGAGCAATATTTACACCGGCCATATGAGCGGTATCAGAAAAGTTAATTTCTGTGGTGCCGAGTTTGAGTGTCTGGATGATCTGCCGACAGGGGCTAAGGTTGATGTGATCGTCCGGCCGGAGGACGTGATCATGACGGAACCGGAAAAAGGAACAATCACCGGCGTGGTGCAGTCTGTGATCTTTAAGGGAATGCATTATGAGATCATTGTAGAATCCGGAGATAATGAAGTGGTGATCCAGGGAACCAGAGGAGCTAAAGTTGGAGAAACCATCGGGATGTGTCTGGAGCCGGATGGTATCCATGTAATCCTGGCAGATACAAACCAGAATATTTATGAAGGCGAACTGACCAAGAATTACATGGTGGAATTTGCAGGCGGCGAGTACGACTGTGATGTAACCAGACTGTATCCGGGATCTACCATCAATGCAGAAGGTGTTCTGGTGGATGCATCCGGAGATGAGATCCAGACAGCTGGCGTGAAGGTAAAAGTGAAAGTTCCGGTTGAGTCTATCACAATGAGTGATGATACAGAGAATGGAGAGGGCATCTGCGGAAATATTATTTCTCTTATTTATAAAGGTGACCATTATCATTACATTGTCAGAACGAAGGATGAGTTTGATTTCCATCTTCATGATGAATATCTGTGGAATGAAAATGACTATGTCAGACTGCTGATTCCGAAGGACAGCATTGAACTTTCTCTGGCAGATGAAAACTGAAAGGAGTGTGACTGATGCGTTTTTCAAGAAAACAGCTTGGTATCCCCTATGCAGTGTTCCTGATATGTTTTGTCATCGCACCGCTTCTGGTGGTACTTTATTATGCATTTACCAATGGGCAGGGACAGTTTACGGTTCAGAATTTTGTAAACTTTTTCACCAGTGAAAATACCATTGGTACACTGGTATACAGCCTTGTGACGGCGATGACTGTGACTGCCTGCTGTACACTGGTAGCCTATCCGGTAGCTTACATTCTGGCACGCAGCGATATTAAGAAAAAGAATGTACTGTTGGTACTTTTTATCGCACCCATGTGGATCAATTTTACCCTTCGTGTGGTCGCATTAAAAGAAGTGCTGACCATGGTGGAAGGAAACCTGGCATATCATCCGTTTTTGAATACAGTGCTTGGTATGACCTATGATTTCCTGCCGTTTATGATCCTTCCGCTGTACACCACATTAGAGAAGCTGGATAAAAGCTATCTGGAGGCGGCTGCGGATCTGGGAGCCAGTCCGGTGATTACATTTATGAAGGTAACATTACCTCTTAGTATGCCGGGACTGATCAGTGGTGTCACCATGGTATTCCTGCCGTCCATGACCAACTATGTCATTCTGGATATGCTGTACAACAGCACCTATATTATGGGAAGTCTGATTGGAAGCTATTTCCATGCATACGACTGGAATAGCGGTTCTATGATCTCCATTGTGCTTCTGGCCATCATTTTCCTGGTGACGTGGGCGAGCAATGGATTCAGTGAAGAAGAGACGACACGGGGGGCATTCTTATGATGAAAAAAATAGTACGTTCCTCCTGGCTGGCACTGGTGCTGTTATTTATGTATCTGCCGGTTGTGATCCTGGCAGTATACAGCTTTACCGATACAGCAACCATCGGAACCAGTGGGCATTTTTCGCTGCAGAATTATAAAACATTGTTTACGACCGGCGAACTGCTGAGCATGATCGGCGGAACGTTTGCGCTGGCATTTGGCTCTGCGCTGATCGCAACGATCCTGGGAACCATCGGAGCCATCGGAGCATTTTACAGTAAAAAAGGCTCTCGCGGATTTATGGATTTTGCCAATCAGATCCCGGTTGTCAATGCGGAAGTAGTGACAGGATTCTCTATCTGTGTATTGCTGATCGTAGTACTGGGACTGAGCAAGGATTCCTTCTTTCCGTTGATCGTGGGTCATGTGGTACTGGAAGCGCCCTTTGTATATCTGTCTGTGCTTCCGAAGCTGAAGCAGATGGATAACAGCATCTATGAGGCGGCTCTGGATCTGGGCGCAAGCGCCGGTCTGGCTCTTCGCAAAGTAGTGATCCCGCAGCTGATCCCGGGAATCGTGTCCGGATTTATGTTGTCCGTGACCCTGTCACTGGATGATTATTTTATTACGACTTACACCAAGCCATCTACCTTCGATACGATCAGTACCTACGTGGTAAATGCCACCAAGGGTTCGCACACAGAGATCAAGACCGCACTGTGGGCATTGTCAACACTGATCTTTGTAGTGATCGTAGCGGGCGTGCTTGCATGGAATCTTCTGGCTGACAGAAAGGCAGGTGCGGAAAATGAGAGATAGACGTTATAAGAAGCTGACTGTCCGCGCGTTTGCAGTGGGGACGGGGCTTTCCGTAATCGTTGGAACGTTTGCAGCTCCGCTGACCACAATGGCAGCTGCAAAAGATATGGAAAAGCCTGTTGTTCTCCGGGTATGCAACTGGGAGGAATACATTGATGAAGGCGGCTGGGAGGATGATGAATTGATCGATCTCCCAAGCGAAGATATCTTCGGAGAGAATTCGCTGGTATCCGATTTTGAAGAGTGGTATTACGAGACTTATGGAGTTCCTGTGAAAGTAGAGTATTCTACTTTCGGAACCAATGAGGAGCTGTACAGCCAGTTAAATCTTGGAAATGAGTATGATCTGGTGTGTCCGTCGGACTACATGATCATGAAGCTTATGAAAGAAAATAAGCTGGAGCCCTTATCCGATGAGTTTTTTGATGACTCCAATGAAAATAATTACTATGTAAAGGGTGTGTCTCCTTATATTGACAGTGTGTTTCATGAAAATGAGATCGATGGAGAGCCGTGGTCTGATTATGCGGCAGGTTATATGTGGGGCATCACCGGTATGGTGTACAACCCGGAGGAGGTGACGGAAGAGGAGGCTTCTACCTGGAGCATTCTGGAAAATGAGAAATTCTACCGTCAGGTAACCATCAAGGATAATGTGCGTGATGCTTACTTCCCAACGCTGGCAATTCTCAATAAAGATCTGCTGAACAGTGAAACGTTTAGAAACAGCAGCGATTATCACGAACAACTGTCCGCGATCATGAATGACACACGTAAGGAGACCATTGATGAGTCAGAACAGAAGCTGAAAGAAATTCGTCAGAATGTGTATTCCTTTGAGACTGACAGTGGAAAAGCAGATATGATCACCGGGAAAGTAGTTGCCAACCTGCAGTGGTCAGGAGATGGTGTGTACACTATGGATCAGGCAGAGGACGACGATTTTTATCTGGATTGGGCCGTACCGGAGGAGTGTACCAACCTGTGGTTTGATGGCTGGGTGATGTTAAAGAGCGGCATCGGGGAAGACGCTGCCAAGAAACAGGCGGCGGAGGCATTTATCAACTTCCTGTCCCGCCCGGACAGTGCAGTCAGAAATATGTATTACATCGGCTATACCTCAGCTATTGCAGGCGGAGACAGTCCGCTGATCTTTGAATATGCGGACTGGACCTATGGTGCAGAGGATGATGAGGAAGATACCATTGAATATCCGCTGGGCTATTTCTTCTCCGGAGACAATGAGGATGAGGATTATGTAATCACAGCTCCTGCAGATCAGGCTCATCGCCAGTTATCTGCCCAGTATCCGTCCCAGGAAGAGATCGACCGAAGCGCAGTTATGCTGTATTTTGATGATGAGGGAAATGCCAATATCAATCAGATGTGGATCAATATCCGTTGCTTTAATATCAGCATGCTTTCCTCTATGCAGTGGCTGCTCATTGGAATTGTTGTGGCTGTTGTGGTGATTTTATTCTTACTGTGGAGATTTCAGGATGATCTGTTCCGAAAGAGTCATCTTTACTCGCATTTCTTGATGAGGATAAATAAACATTGAAACAAAAACCAGGGCAGTGATGTCCTGGTTTTTTGGGCGGTTAGGGGGGATCAATTCAGCAGTTCTTCAGCAATTCTGATAAATTCTTCTTCCACTTCCCCATGTGGACGTTCGCTGAAATCCGGCGTGGATCTGAGTGGAACAGGAATCCTTTCTGCTTCTCCGGAAAACATTTCTTTTAACTCGGAATCCAGGATCTCGTCATCGATCTGCTTCCATTTTTTATGTTCTTCCGGTGTCAGTTCAAGCTGAAAATGCTGCCAGATCACAGACATGATCTGATCTTCGATCTCCAGATAATTGGTAAGATACGGCTTTACCGGGCGAATAATATCTGCAATATAAGCCTCGCTGGCATCATGCAAGAGACATGCAAGAATGAGCTTTCGTTCCCAGCCGCGGGCCTTTGCTTCGTTGGCGCAGTTAATGGAATGAAGAGCAACGGTATAGAAGCAGTCAATGTGTCCGCCACCCCGGCACAGAAGGCTTAATGCGTGGGCAATATCTACCAGATCCACATCTTCAGGCTTCATCTGAAGAGGATCAAATTTCTTCCCGGTATATGTATTCATAATGCTCATAGAAAATCAGCTCCTTTTGAAAAAAGATGATGCCGCAGGGCGATTGCTCTCGGCACCATTCATTATAACAGTATGCGATTCTGATGGCAATCATGCGGATCACCGCAGATAGTTTCGAATGCCCGGTTTCCAGAAGTACACAAAGTGCATGACACCGGTTACCAGCAGGGTACAGAACTCTGCCACTGGAATGGCGATCCACGCGCCTGTGATCCCTAAGAACTTCGGCAGGATCAGAAGCGACAGAACGATAAATCCTAAGGTCCTGCAAAAAGAGATCACGGCGGAGATGGTTCCGTTGGACAGGGCTGTAAAGAATCCGGAAGATGTAATGCTGATGCCGCTGAACAGGAAATTGATGGCGAACAGGCGGAAGCCTGCAGCAGCCAGTTCATAAGTTGCCGGATCATCAGTAAAGATCGTAACAATGGTCGGAGACAGAACAATGGCGATCACCGCCATGAATACCGAAGAGACAGCAACAAATAAGAAAGAGGTATGGTAAATGTTGTGAAGCTTCTGTTTGTCTCCGGCACCATACTGGAATCCGACGATCGGACTGATCCCGATGGTAAATCCAAGATAAAATGCATTGAACAGAAACTGTCCATAGAGTAAAATAGTGATGGCAGCAACACCATGTTCACCTACCAGCTGCATCATGATGATGTTGAACAGATAAGTAATGATCGCATTGGCCAGCTGAGAGACCATTTCCGACGAACCATTGTAGCAGGCAGATAATATTTCTTTCATATGAAAAGTAAACTTGCAAAAATGCAGATCGTCTTTGGAACACAGAAAGAAAAAAAGTCCGAAAAGTGCCGGGATACACTGACCGATTCCGGTGGCAAGGGCAGCACCTGCGATCCCCATCTGACAGGGAACGATCAGTACATAATCAAAAACTACGTTGAAAATGCCGGCACCGACCATAAGCCAAAGCCCAAGGCCGGGTTTTCCAGCAGTCACAAAGTAGGACTGAAATAATCCCTGCAGCATGGCAGCCGGTGCAAAGAGCATGGACACACCAAGATAGACCCGGCAGTCTGCCAGCAGAATTTCATTGGAACCAAGAAAACGGGAGATCAGTGTAAGGTTTGGCAGGGACAGCAGCATCAGAAGAAAGCTGAAGCCAAGACACAGGACAGTGAACTGGGTCAGAGCTTTCCTGGCATCTTCGTCTCTGCATTCGCCTAAATATTTGCTGATGATCGCATTGCCACCGGTACCGAGCATGGTGGAGATGGCAATTGCAACATTGATCACCGGAAATACAATGTTAAGAGAGGACAGAGCATTGCTCCCCACAAAGCGGGAGATGAACATACCGTCCACAATAGTATACAGGGACATAAATACCATCATGATGATGGAAGGTGCCGCGAATTTTAACAGATCCCAAGGGGAAAAATTGCGGTTGATGGATGTACTCATATGATAAACTCCTTTATGAAAGTGAGAGGATGAATCAGAACCATATCCGCAAATTATACCATAGAGATAATGATAGTCAAGGAAAAAGCAGAAAAGGATGAGTAAAATGGATTTAAAGATCAGGATTCGTCCTGCGAAGCCAGAAGATGCAGAGAAATTATTGGCAATCTATGCGCCTTATGTGGAGCAGACAGCCATCACATTTGAGTATGAAGTTCCGACCGTGGAGGAATTCTGTGAACGGATTCACAATACGCTGAAAAAGTATCCTTATTTGGTGGCGGAACAAGGTGAAGAGCCAGTAGGCTATGCTTACGTGGGACCGTTCCATGATCGCCCGGCCTATGACTGGGCGGTGGAGACTTCCATCTATGTATATCAGAATAAAAAACGCATGGGGATTGGTAAAAAACTTCATGAAGCACTGGAAGAAGAACTGAGGAATCGAGGCTTTTTGAATATGAATGCCTGCATTGCCTATCCGGTGCAGGAGGATGAATACCTGACCCGGAACAGTGTGGAGTTCCATGCCCATCTGGGATACCGTATGGTGGGGCAGTTCCACCAATGTGGCTATAAGTTTCACAGATGGTATGACATGGTCTGGATGGAGAAGCTGATCGGTGAACATACAGCAGATCAGCAGCAACCGAGATTTTAAGCAGGAGGGAAACAAACATGAAAAATATCAAAATCATATTTTTTGACATAGACGGAACATTGATTGACGTAGATACAAAAAAAGTCACACCGAAGATGCTGGAGACATTGAGACGTTTAAAGGAAAAAGGGATTATCATCTGTATTGCTACAGGAAGAGCGCCTATGGCAGTGCCGACTTTTGAAGGGGTTGAGTTTGATGCGATCCTTACATACAATGGATCCTACTGCTTCAACCAGAAGGAGATTATCTACAGCAATCCGCTGGAACAGGATGATGTGCAGAAAATGATTCAGAATGCGGCGGTGCTGGGACGCCCGGTATCGGTTGCCACCAAAGATCAGTTGATCTCCAATGGAACTGATGAGGATCTGGATCAGTATTATGCATTTGGCAAGCAGACGGTGATTATTTCAGATGACTTTGATCGTGTATCACAGGGAACTGTTTATCAGCTGCTGATGAGCTGCAGAGAGTCGGATTTTTCAACGATCCTGGATGGTGTTCATGGAGCTAAGATCACTTCCTGGTGGGACAGGGCAGTTGATATTATCCCTGCAACAGGCGGAAAAGGAACGGGTATTGCAAAGGTGTTGAAGTATTATGGGTTCGACCAATCTGAGGCGCTGGCATTCGGGGATGGAAATAATGACGTTGAGATGTTCCAGGCAGTGGGCACTGGCGTTGCCATGGAAAATGCATCAGAAAAACTGAAAGCAATTGCCACAGACCATTGCGGACATGTGGCGGAAGATGGAATCTATTATTACTGTGTGGAACATGGGTTGATATAAGGGTTGATATAGAATAAGTGCTGGATAATTCAAGTGCGGATTCCTAACCTTTCAGGCTCACATAGTCAGAAAAGAGGCTGTCGCAATCGCGACAGCCTCTTCAACTTCAGACCATATTTATTTTTCAGCCTCTTCAGCTTCCTCTGCATCGGTCTCCGGGATCGGAGCGTTATGCGGAACGGTTACAGTTACAACGACTGCTTCCGGATCGGTAACAAGTACCACGTCTTTATCAGCAGCGATTGCAAGATCTTTAACCTTAACAACATCACCGGCTTTGAGTCCGCTTAAGTCAACTTCAACGGTCTCAACCAGAGCTTCCGGCAGTGCTTTATATGCGATCTCTTCCAGCTTCTGCTCAACTACGCCGGACTGGACTTTCTCATGGTTTACAAGTACGACCTCTGCAACAGAGTGAACTTTTTCACCTTTGACCAGTGCCTGGAAATCCATCTCGATTGCCTGACCCTTCAGAGTATCAAAGTCGATCTCCTTGATCAGTACATCATATTGCTGTCCTTCCAGATCCAGCATAATCTGACTGCCTTTCTTTTTCTTCTTCAGAAGACGATCAGCTTCGGCCTTTGTGATCTTAACAGGAATGGAACCTTCGATGTCATGTCCGAAGACATTACCGGTTACATATCCTTCTCTTCTCAGTCTTTTTGCTTTTGTTTCCATGCTTCTCTTTTCAGCTTTTAAAGTATCCATTTATCTATTCCTCCAAAAAACTGATCAGCTTAGCAGGCATATGAAAATGTGTCCGTTAAGTAGGTCTTTTATTTGTTACAACTGCATTATAACACTTAATACAGAAAATACTGCACAAAGATGAGAAAATTATACGGGCAAAATCTGAAAAAATTACAACAGAATCGATTTAGCCTTCGATCGGTTCAAAGTCAGCTACACCATGTTTGCAGAGCGGGCAGATGAAATCTTCCGGAAGTTCATCACCCTCGTAAATATATCCGCACACCTTGCATACGAATCCTTTCTTGCCTTCCGTTGCCGGCTTTGGTTTTACATTGTTCTGATAGTAGTTGTAGGTCATGGTCTCGACTTTGGAGATCACACGGGACTCGGTAATGCTGCAGATGAACATTCCGTGGGTGTCCATGTCAATGTACTGCTCTACTTTCAGAGACATGAAGGAGTTAATGTATTTTGGCAAGAAAGCAAGTCCGTTGTCAGAGTACAGCGGCTGGATGCCAGCACCTGCAAACTTATCAACAGTTCTTCCACTCTGGAATCCAAAGGTCTGGAAGATGTCAAACGGTGCTTCCGTGGACAGGCAGTTCAGGTTCATGATACCAGTCTGCTTGATCACATGGTGGGAGTAGTTTGCCTTGTTGATGGTCACTGCGATCCGGTTCGGAGTGTTGGTTACCTGAGATACGGTGTTTACGATCAGACCATTGTCACGGCGCCCATCGTTGGAGGTTACCACATAGAGTCCGTAACCAATGTTGAACAGAGCACTTAAGTCATTTTTGTTGGCAGTCTCACTGTGCTGAGCAATATAATCCTGACAGAATTCTTCTACCAGTGCGTTCAGCTCTGCGCGGCTTTCGTCGCTGAGAGCAGATTTGATATGAACGGTGGTGTTTGCCCAGGCGATCTGTTTGCTGCCTTCAAACATATTTTTCATAACTTTTGCAGCCAGCGGAGCCCAGGATCCATTTTCAATCAGGGCAACTTTACGGTTCTGGAAATTGCGCTCGGTCAGGCGATGGATGTAATCGCGCATGAACGGATAAAGGTCTGCGTTGTAGGTCGTGGTTGCCAGTACCAGCTTGTTGTAACGGAAGGCATCTGCGATTGCCAGAGACATGTCGCATCTTGCCAGATCATGAACAACAACTTTCGGGCATCCATTGGAACGGAACTGGTCAGCCAGTGCTTCCACGGCCTGCTTGGTGTGACCATATACAGAAGTGTAAGCGATTACGATTCCCTCAGATTCTGGCTGATAGGAGGACCAGGTATTGTACAGGCTTAAATAATGTCCAAGGTTTTCAGTCAGTACTGGTCCGTGCAGAGGACAGATAGTCTGAATATCCAGAGTTGCTGCTTTTTTCAGCAGATTCTGCACCTGTTTGCCGTATTTTCCAACGATACCGATGAAGTAACGACGGGACTCATCATCCCACGGCTCCTCCACATCAAGAGCACCGAATTTTCCAAATCCATCTGCAGAGAACAGTACTTTGTCACAGGTATCATAAGTAACGATTACTTCCGGCCAGTGTACCATCGGAGCTTCCACAAACGCCAGAGTATGCTTGCCAAGAGTTAAAGAATCTCCTTCTTTTACAATAATCTGGCGATCCGGGTAATCGGTTCCGAAGAACTGTGCCATCATAGCAAATGCCTTTTTGCTGGATACGATGGTAGTATCTCTATATACGTCCATGAAGTTGGCGATATTTGCTGCGTGGTCCGGCTCCATATGCTGGATGATCAGATAGTCCGGATGACGGTCACCAAGTACGGATGTGATGTTGTCCAGCCACTCATGGGTGAAATGAGCATCGACGGTATCCATAACAGCGACTTTTTCATCAAGGATCACATAAGAATTATAGGACATGCCATTAGGTACAACATACTGTCCCTCAAACAGATCGACCTGATGGTCATTGACACCTACATATCTGATATCGTTTGTGATTTTCATAAAAATAGCTCCTTTCCGGCTGTGCGTTTTCATTTATTTGTATTATACCACATAAAAAGAAATCAGATGTAGCATATGTTACAAAAATCAGATCAAATTATCAAAAGAGGGTAATAAATCTAAAAATGCACTCATGATATGGCTTATGTAACGTCCTTTTTTCCAGTAGAAATAAATATTACGCAAGCTGTCTTTTTCATCCAGCCGGTAATAAACGACATTCGGATTCGGCGGAACCAGGGAGATCAGCAGATCACCTATAAAGGAAATTCCCATGCCTGAACAGGTGACATTGTATGAAGTCATTTGCTGGTCTAATTCAAACAGGACTCGCGGGTGAAAATGATGTTCCTGACATATGCGGGCAGCTCGCTTTCCTGTGTCATTTTCCTGCTTCATAAAAATAAATGTCTCATTGGTGAAAGCCTGTAAAGAAACTGCAGGGATATTCATCTTTAAAAAGGTTCTGTTCTTTATACTGGAAGTTGGAACCTGATACGCACGTAAGGATTCATTCACGGGCAGAGATTCAGGAACAGCCAGCAACAGATGCTCCTTCTGATAGACATAGCGGTCAAAAATAGAAGGATCAAGTTCACAATTGTCCAATAAAAAATCCATACGTCCACTTTGAAGATATTGGGCCAATGTTGCCGTGTTTTCTTCCAGTAAAAGGGGCTTGACCAAAGGATATTTTCTTGAAAATTCTCCGATCAGTGGTGGAAGCACCCAGGAGGAAAAGAAGCTGCTTCCGCCTAAGATCAACTGTCCGGTTTTCAGATTGCTCCAATCATTTACAAAATCATGAAATCCGTTTTCTACCTGCATAATGTGTTCCACGGCATCAATATAATGCTGTCCACATTCCGTAAGTCCCAATGGTTTTGTGCTCCGGTCGAAGATTGGATAACCAATTTTTTTCTCGATCCGTTTTACATTGGCACTTAAAGATGGCTGGGAAATAAACAGGTTTGCGGCTGCCTTGGAAAAACTTCGTTCTTTGTATACCTCGTAAACATATTCCATTCCTTGAAACATCTTTATCACGCTCCTGAAGTATAGCTTGAAAGCTATATATTCTATATAAATATATGTATTTGATTATATAGTAGCACGTAGGTATACTGAATGCAATAAGGAAGGATTCTTCCAGTGCGGGAATAAATTTTTAAAATAAAGAGAGGCATTGGCAATGAAAGAAACAAAAGTTGAAGACTATAGGATTGAAAAGGATTCCCTTGGAACAAGGGATATTCCAGGTGATGTTTATTATGGTGTGCAGTCCCTGCGTGCCGCAGAGAATTTTCATATTACCGGACTGAGAATGCATCCAGAGATCATTAACAGTCTGGCTTATATTAAGAAAGCTGCCGCTATCACCAACTGTGAAGTTGGAATGCTGGAAAAGAGAAAAGCTCAGGCGATTGTGCAGGCTTGCGATGAGATTCTGGCAGGTAAATTCCGGGAAGATTTTATCGTGGACCCGATCCAGGGTGGTGCTGGAACATCCCTTAATATGAATGCCAATGAAGTCATTGCCAATCGCGCCATTGAACTCCTGGGTGGAAACAAAGGTGATTACAGCATCATCAATCCAAATGATGATGTAAACTGCAGTCAATCGACAAACGATGTGATTCCTACGGCAGGTAAGATGACTTCGTTACGTCTTCTGAAAAATCTGAAACATGAACTTTTACAGCTGCACGGTGCTTTGTGCAAAAAAGCAGAGGAATTTAACGATGTCATTAAAATGGGTCGTACGCAGCTTCAGGATGCGGTTCCTATTCGTCTGGGACAGGAATTTCGTGCATATTCTGTTGCCATCATGCGGGATATTCACCGGATGGAAAAGGCCATGGGAGAAATGCGTACATTAAATCTGGGAGGAACTGCAGTGGGAACCGGTCTGAATGCAGATGAGGCTTACCTGCATCGGATTGTTCCAATTCTGTCTGAAGTGTCCGATATGGATCTGGCGCAGGCATATGACCTGATCGATGCTACGCAGAATCTGGATGTCTTTGTAGCGGTATCTGGTGCCGTGAAAGCATGTGCTGTGACACTTTCAAAAATTGCAAATGACCTGCGTCTGATGTCTTCTGGACCACGGGCTGGTCTGGCAGAGATTAATCTTCCTGCGAAACAAAACGGGTCGTCCATTATGCCTGGAAAAATAAATCCTGTTATTCCTGAAGTAGTTAATCAGGTCGCTTTTAATATCATAGGCAACGATGTGACGATTACTATGGCAGCAGAGGCAGGGCAGCTGGAACTGAATGCATTTGAACCTATCGTGTTTTATTGTATGTTTCAGTCAATTGATACGTTGGCCTATGCGGTGCATACTTTTGTGGAAAACTGTGTTACAGGCATTACGGCAAATGAGACACGCTGCCGCTATCTGGTTGAAAACAGTGTGGGCATTATTACAGCCATCTGCCCGTATGTCGGCTATCAGAAAGCTGCCGATATTGCTAAGAAGGCCATAAAGGCCGGTGCCTCCGTCCGGGATCTGATTCTGCAGGAAAACCTGTTGGATAAAGAGCAAATGGACAGCCTTCTGGATCCATTTCATATGACGGAACCCGGCACCATCAGAGGGACGATGGATGTCCTCAATAAAACTCTCTGATCCGGACGTAGTATTTGACATTTACTCCTCCATCCTTCATAATTAAACCAGCGAAAGACAGGAGTATGAAGTCGATGAACAGAGAAAAACTTTTAAAAAATATGACAGATCAGGTGAAAGAGGCACAGCTGAAGCTGGGATATGCAAAAGAGACCGTTCGTCTCTACTATCCGGTGGATTCCCTGAATACGATCCTTGGAAGTAATGCAAAGGATGATCAGGAGATGCTGACACTTCTGCGGAAGGCATTTGAAGCGAAGTCATCTCTTGGAGAACTTCATTTTTACAGCCATGCGGGCCGTGTGGAGATCAGCATTCCGCCGGAAGGTTCCCAGTGGGTGCATGAGCAAGTGGAGACACCTGCATTTCTAAAAGACCTGATTCAGTTATTTCAGGAGCATCACGCATGCACATTGGAAGAGATCTGCCAGGTGTTTGAAAACCATGGCCATGAATACGTGTGCGAGAAGATGCCGGAGGGATCCGATTTTGATTACGCGATCCACTTCAAAGATCCGTCCATAGACGAATATTATTATTGTATCCATATGGAGATGGGACATACTATTTATCATCGTTTTACAGAGAGTGATTATCAAGCAATGCTTTGAAATAAAAAATTACCTGTGAAGGACGCTAAAGTCAATGCTTTTTTGACATTGTGTTAGTTGCTTTTTCGGTGGCTATAAGCTATAATAGCTTAGATATGCAGGAATCGGCATGTTTTATGAAAACGAGAATAAGATAAGCTCTTTCGGAGCAATCTGTTAATAGAATGAGATAATGACTTTTGAATCGTTGTGAACGAGGTGTAAACGTGGAACAGTATGTTATAAAAGGCGGTATTCCCCTGGCTGGAGATGTGGAGATCGGAGGCGCAAAGAATGCGGCTCTGGCTATTCTTGCGGCTGCAAGTATGACAGATGAGACAGTATATATAGATAATCTTCCGGATGTGCGTGATATCAATGCATTATTGGAAGCACTGGATGAAATCGGTGCGCATGTCAAGCGTGTAAACCGTCATGCGGTGGAGATCAATGGATCTGGTGTGGAAAACTGTATTGTAGAAAATGAAAGCATGAAGAAGATCCGTGCATCCTATTATCTGCTGGGTGCACTGCTTGGAAAATATAAGCGTGCGGAAGTGCCGCTGCCGGGAGGCTGTAATATTGGAAGCCGTCCGATCGATCAGCATCTGAAAGGTTTTAAGGCCATGGGTGCAGTGACCAGGATTGAGCATGGATTTATCATTGCAGAGGCTGAAGAGCTTCATGGAGCACACATTTTTCTTGATATGGTCAGTGTAGGTGCAACCATCAATATTATGATGGCAGCAGCGATGGCGGATGGCAATACGATCATTGAAAATGCGGCAAAAGAGCCTCATGTGGTAGATGTGGCAAACTTCCTGAACAGTATGGGAGCAAGTATCAAGGGAGCGGGTACAGATGTGATCCGTATCCGTGGTGTAAAATCCCTTCACAAGACCGAATATTCCATTATTCCGGATCAGATTGAGGCAGGAACCTTTATGTTTGCTGCAGCAGTGACTGGCGGAGATGTTGTACTTCATAATGTGATCCCGAAGCATCTGGAAGCAACCAGTGCAAAGCTGACAGAACTTGGATGTGAGGTCACAGAGTATGATGATGCAGTTCGTGTGAGAGCAATCGGCAAGCTGCAGGGAACTCACGTAAAGACCATGCCATATCCGGGATTCCCGACAGATATGCAGCCGCAGATTGCGGTAACACTGGCACTGGCTGAGGGAACCAGCATTGTGACAGAGAGTATTTTTGAAAACAGATTTCGTTATGTAGATGAGCTGGCACGTATGGGAGCTTCTATTAAGGTAGAGGGTAATGTGGCAGTGATCAGCGGTGTGGAGAAATTCACAGGCGCAAGAGTCAGCGCACCGGATCTGCGTGCAGGTGCGGCACTGGTGATCGCAGGACTGGCTGCAGAAGGCATCACTATCGTGGACGATATCTATTATATTGAGCGTGGATATGAGAATCTGGATGAAAAGCTGCGTGGTCTGGGTGCAAAGATCGAGAAGGTAGCAAGTGAAAAAGAGATTCAGAAGTTCCGTCTGAAGGTTGGTTGACGGGAACAGAAAGTATATTGCAAAATTCATGCAAAACAGAAAAAAATAAATGACATCAGAAAAAGTTACATTCCGAAATGGAAACAAAGGGGTTTCAACCGATGAGAGATACAGCGGTTGGAGCTCCTCTTTTTATTACTTGTTAAGATACTTATGGTAAAGTAAAAAACTACAAGAAATAAAAAGACCATGTGGGAGTAACAACTGAGGAAGAGGAGGAATGATAAGGAAGTGCATGAGCAGGGAATGAAAGAGATCAAGCGGATGGAGCTGCAGAAATAATCATACAGTAAAAAACCCATACAGACAGCATTAAAAGAGCTGACTGTATGGGTTTTTTATGTAGATTACTCGTTTTTGGATTTCTCAGTGATGCCATGGCGGTCTGCGTATCCGGTCAGGATCAGGGTCAGAGCACCATCTCCGGTCACGTTACATGCAGTACCGAAGCTGTCCTGCAGAGCGAAGATGGTCAGCATCAGAGCGGTACCGGTGTCGTTAAACAACAGGATACCAGTGATCAGTCCCAGAGAGGCCATAACCGTTCCGCCTGGAACACCTGGAGCTCCGATGGCAAAGATGCCAAGCAGTACACAGAACAGGATCATGGTTCCCAGTGACGGTATAGAGCCGTACAGAATCTGAGATACCGTCATAACGAAGAATACTTCAGTCAGAACAGATCCGCACAGATGCACATTTGCAAACAGCGGAATGCCAAAGTCAACCATATCTTTTCTCAATACAGAAGATTTTCTCGCACAGCGAAGGGCAACTGCAAGAGTTGCTGCAGAAGACATGGTTCCAACAGCAGTAATATAAGCCGGACCATAGTGTTTCACAACCTCCAGCGGATTCTTTCCAGAATATGCACCGGCGATCAGATACAGCAGGGTCATCCACAGGTAATGTCCGATCATAACGATGATGATAACTTTCAGGAAGACCGGAAGCTGTCTGGTAATGGTTCCTTCATAAGAAAGAGCACAGAAAGTGCAGGCGATAAATACCGGCAGGATCGGAATGATCACGCGGGTCACGATCTCTAATACGATCTTCTGGAATTCTTCCAGCAGTTCAGCAGTGCGGTCTGCTTTGGTCCATGTAACAGCAAGGCCTATCAAAACAGAGAAGACCAGTGCACTCATAACACTCATGATCTGCGGAATATTCAGTTCAAAGATCACTTCCGGCAGTTCCTTCAATCCTTCAGCAGTGGATACGATGGAAAGGTGCGGAATGATGTTGAATCCGGCAACCATGCTCACGAGAGCAGCACCTACAGAAGATACATAGGCGAGGATCAGCGCAACCACCAGCATGCGGGAAGCATTTTTTCCAAGGCGAGTGATGGATGGTGCGATAAATCCGATCACGATCAGCGGAACACAGAAGGTGATCAGCTCACCGAGCAGCTGCTTTGCCGTAACAACAATGTTCATAAAAGTTTCGTTTGCAACCAGTCCGACCAGAATACCGATGATCACACCGGCTAGCAGACGGAAAGGAAGACTGTTGAGTAATTTTTTCATGTGACAAATCCCCTTAATGTAGATATTTTTAGTACACTTTTATCTAGTATAACGGAAGTAGGGGGATAAGACAAGAAAATGTGGAAAATTACCAGGAAAAGGCATCAAAAAGGGGAAGCTGCGAACAGCTTCCCTCCTATATTATATGAATTTATTTCAGATATTTCTTCAGGTCTTCAGCCTTGTCGGTATTCTCCCACGGAAGCTCTACATCGGTGCGGCCAAAATGTCCGTAAGCTGCGGTCTGTTTGTAGATCGGACGGCGCAGATCAAGCATCTTGATGATTCCTGCTGGTCGCAGATCGAAGTTTTCGCGAACGATCTCTACCAGTTCAGTATCGGACAGCTTGCCGGTTCCGAAGGTATCAACTCTGACGGAAGTCGGTCTTGCAACACCGATAGCATAGGAGAGCTGGATTTCACACTTGTCAGCAAGTCCTGCTGCAACGATGTTCTTAGCTGCGTAACGTGCTGCATAAGCTGCAGAACGGTCTACCTTGGTGCAGTCTTTTCCGGAGAATGCTCCGCCGCCGTGACGGGCATATCCACCATAGGTGTCTACGATGATCTTACGTCCGGTCAGACCACTGTCTCCGTGCGGTCCTCCGATAACGAAACGGCCAGTCGGGTTGATGAAGAACTTAGTGTCTGCATCTACCATGTCGGCTGGAAGGATCGGATCAAAGACATATTTTTTGATATCCTCATGGATCTGTTCCTGAGATACTTCTTCACCATGCTGAGTGGACAGAACAACTGCCTCCAGACGGATCGGTTTGCCGTTCTCATCATATTCAACAGTAACCTGAGTCTTTCCGTCCGGACGAAGATACGGAAGAGTACCATCTTTACGAACGTCGGTCAGTCTCTTGGCCAGTTTGTGAGCCAGAGAGATGGCATACGGCATCAGCTCCGGAGTCTCGTTGGTTGCGTAACCAAACATCATACCCTGGTCTCCAGCACCAATTGCTTCCAGCTGGCTGTCATCCATCAGATGCTCTTTAGCTTCCAGGGCCTTGTCAACACCCATAGCAATGTCTGTGGACTGCTCATCGATTGCGGTGATCACTGCACAGTTGTCAGCATCAAAGCCATATTTGCCTCTGGTATATCCGATCTCGCGGATGGTGTCACGGACGATCTTCTGGATATCTACATATCCCTTGGTGGTGATCTCACCCATAACAAGTACCAGACCGGTGGTTGTGCTTGTCTCGCATGCAACACGGCTCATGGGGTCCTGTGCCATAAGAGCGTCAAGGATAGCATCGGAAATCTGGTCACAGATCTTGTCCGGATGTCCTTCAGTTACAGATTCAGAAGTGAAAAGAATTTTCTCTTTTGCCATTAGTAGCTCCTTTCAAAAATGTGTAAGTGTGAAATGATTACATTAGAAAAGTCCGCTTTTGTAAGCGGACTTGAAGTTATGGTTCAAATCCTCTTATTGTTCGAATGCTCGCTCAGGTTAGCACCTTCCTGCTATACAGGGGTTGCCGGGTTTCACAGATCCTATGTATCTCCACCGCTCTGAATAAGAGAAATCTTCTATATGGACTTTTCTACGGACTATAACCTACACTGTAATGCTGGAAATGTCAAGGGGTTTCTGATAAATTCATCTCTTTTACAAAAAGTTTATAAATAATGCTCACGATATATGGTATAATTTCTTTTAGCTGGTTCAGTATATGGAGGAAAAACAGTGAATCTGAAGACAAAATTGATCGTTACATTTGCAGTGGTGATCGCAGTGCCGCTATTCTTGATTTCCATTGTATTTGTCGGTTTTATGAGTTTGCAGCCTGCAGAGGTGGTGACCCCGCAGACGAAGGAATTTTTAGGGGAGATGCTGATCTCGGTCATCTTGATCATGGCTATGACTTGCAGCTTTCTGATGGCATGGATCTACCGGAGTATTTTAAGTCCTATTGAGACATTGAAGAAAGCAACGCAGAATATCCGTGATGGTAATCTGGATTTTGAGGTGGAGATTGAAGATAACGATGAGATCGGTGAGTTGTGTGCAGACTTTGAGGAGATGCGTCTTCGATTGAAGGAATCTACAGAAGAAAAAGTCTCTTTTGACAGTCAGAATAAAGAGCTGATCAGTAATATTTCCCATGACCTGAAGACACCAATCACAGCGGTCAAAGGATATGTGGAAGGCCTGCTGGACGGAGTGGCAGACACACCGGAAAAGCAGCAGAAATATTTGCGGACCATTTATAATAAGGCAAATGATATGGATCGGCTGATCAATGAGCTGACATTTTACTGTAAGATCGATACGAACCGGATTCCGTATACATTTAATAAGATCAATGTGAAGGATTATTTTGATGACTGCTTTGAGGATATTGGTCTGGAGCTGAGTCAGCAGCAGATCGACCTTAAATATGAGAATAAGGTGGATGACACGGTGATGGTGATCGCCGATGCGGAGCAGATCAAGCGTGTAGTCAATAATATTGTAGGAAATTCTGTGAAATATATGGATAAGCCGGAAAAATCCATTCAGATCCGGGTGTTGGATGTGGGGGATTTTGTCCAGGTTGAGATCGAAGATAACGGACGCGGAATCTCGGCAAAAGATCTGCCGTACATTTTCGACCGTTTTTACAGGACAGATACATCCAGAAATTCTTCCAAAGGAGGAAGCGGCATTGGACTGTCAATCGTTCACAAGATCATGGAAGACCATGGTGGAAAAGTGTGGGCGACCAGCCGGGAAGGATTGGGAACGACCATGTATTTTGTGCTTAGAAAATTTCAGGAGGTACCCGTAAATGAGTAAAATTTTGATTATTGAAGATGAAGAGGCAATTGCAGATCTTGAGAAAGATTATCTGGAACTGAGCGGCTTCACCGTGGAGATAGAAGAGCGAGGAGATACCGGACTTACCAGAGCACTGGCAGAGGATTTTGACCTGATCATTCTGGATCTGATGTTGCCAGGAATGGATGGATTCGAGATCTGTCGCCAGATCCGCCAGGAGAAAAATATTCCGGTGATCATGGTATCAGCTAAGAAGGACGATATTGACAAGATTCGAGGTCTTGGTCTTGGAGCAGACGATTATATGACAAAGCCCTTCAGTCCCAGTGAACTGGTAGCGCGTGTAAAGGCGCATATGGCCCGGTATGAGCGTCTGGTAGGAAGCGGTGTGCAGGAAAATGAGATCATTGAGATCCGCGGCATCAAGATTGATAAGACGGCCAGACGGGTGTGGGTCAATGGCGAAGAGAAAGCATTCACCTCTAAAGAGTTTGACCTGCTCACATTTCTTGCACAGAATCCGAATCATGTATTTACAAAGGAAGAACTGTTCAGCAAGATCTGGGATATGGAGTCTATTGGAGATATTGCGACCGTAACGGTGCATATTAAGAAGATCCGTGAGAAGATTGAGTTCAATACAGCCAAGCCTCAGTATATCGAAACAATCTGGGGAGTAGGTTACCGGTTCAAAGTATAATAAGGAAAAGAAAGGCTGCAGGTTTACGTTTCGTAAGCTCCTGCAGCCTTTCCTATAGGGTTCGTGTCTTATTTGTTGAAAAGTCTTTTGAAGAAGCCTTTTTTCGGCTGTGGCTTTTCAAGTCCGCCTCTGGCACTCTTAATGGCGGTGATGTAGATGCCGCTGACTACGACTTTAACTTCCTTTTTCACCGGAAGCAGATCATATACAGCTCCGTCAGCTACAAGGGTCATAATCTTCGGACCAATCTTGGCCTTTACGATCGGCATCTTGGATCTGCGCAGATACCATGGTGTCTGATCAATCACCATCTGCGGAAGACCGGATTCTTTCATGCGAAGTTTTTTCTTGTCAATGATCAACATACTGACTGTCTGGGCAGCAGCATCTAACTGTGCCTGTCCTTCGGCCTGTCTTTTTTCGAGCTTACGTCCGAAATAATACAGAGCAACCAGAACAATAACCAGAATGACAGCAATGACCAGTAATACTTTCCATACCATTGTGTCTTTCGTTCCCTCCTGCAACAATTTCTCGTCTCATTGTAGCATTGTTTTAGCTAAAATGCAAGGAAGAAACGGGGATTGTGTCAGCTTGACAAAGGACATTGTGACAGATAGAATGAGTAAATATATGTTTGAAAAATGAGGTATAAAGAATGAAGAAAAAAGTAATACTTGCAATGTGTATAGCTGCAGCTCTGGCCCTGGCAGGCTGTGGAAATAAAAACGAAACTGCAAAAACAGATGACGGACAGGAAGAAGCGGAAGCAACGGTCAGCTACGAGCCGGTGCTCTATGAGGATCTGAGCAGCAAGCTTATATCTCTTGGACAGTACAAAGGTCTGGAAGTGAGCCGTGATACGGCAGAAGTGACAGACGAAGATGTGGCCAAAGAGGTATGGGATAACGAGAAACAGTATCTGGAGCTGAAAGACGTGGATCGTCCGGCAGAAGAGGGAGATGTGCTTACCATTGATTTTACCGGGTATGTGGATGGAGAGAGCTCTGATAATCTGAAAGGAACAGACACGCAGCTGGAGCTGGGAAGCGGAACTTTCATTCCTGGATTTGAAGATCAGTTGATCGGGGTAAATGCAGAGGATGATGTGGAAGTCAATGTGGTATTTCCGGATGAATATTATGAGGAAGTAGCTGGAAAAGAGGCTCGTTTTGAAGTTCATGTAAGCAAGGTACAGGCATATGATACTTCTGTCTGGAATGACGAGTATGTGAAGCAGAACACTGATTATGAGAGTCAGGAAGACATGGAAAATTCCATCCGGAATGATCTGGAGAGCACTGCACAGTCAGATGCAACTTCCAACTGGGAGTATGATCTGATCCAGGAGGTTCTGAATGGAAGTGAATTCCAGATCGAAGAGAGCGATAAAGATCTGTACGTGGATCAGATGATGTCAGAATATGAGAGCTATGCTGCGGCAGCCAATATGGAACTGGACGATTATCTGAGCACATATCTTGGAACCACAGAGGCGCAGCTTAGAGAATTTTTCCGTACAACCGCGGAGTTCCGTGTAAAGATGACACTGGTGTTTCATGAGATTGCACAGCAGGAAGGAATCACCGTCAGTGATCAGGAATATGAGGATCGTCTGAATGAACTGGCCAAGCAGTACAATTATGAGAATACCGATGATATTGTAAGTCTGTACAGCGAAGAAATGATCCGTGAAGAAATTGTCCAGGAGAAAGTGATCAGCCTGATCGAGGAGAATGCGGTACAACCTGAATAATTTTAGAAAATCTGCTTGTTGATTTTACAGAAATGTAGTAATATACGGATATAGGCACTTTTGTGTCAAAAAAATGTCAAAGAAAGGAAGACAAAACAATGGCATTAGTTACAACCACTGAGATGTTTAAAAAGGCTTATCATGGCGGTTATGCAGTTGGTGCGTTTAACGTAAACAACATGGAAATCGTTCAGGGAATCACTGAAGCAGCTGGAGAGCTGAAGAGCCCGGTTATCCTTCAGGTATCCAAAGGAGCCAGAGCTTATGCTAACCATACCTATCTTGTAAAACTGGTAGAGGCAGCAGTTATTGAGAACCCGGAGATCCCGATCGCACTTCACCTGGATCATGGTGACAGCTTCGAGCTTTGCAAATCCTGTATCGATGGCGGATTTACTTCCGTTATGATCGATGCTTCCTCCAAATCTTTCGAGGACAACATCGCTCTGACAAAACAGGTTGTTGAGTATGCACATGCTCACGGCGTAGTAGTAGAGGCTGAGCTTGGTACTCTGGCTGGTATCGAGGATGAAGTTGTTGTTGAATCTGGTCATGAGAGCTACACTCGTCCGGAAGAGGTTGAGGAGTTCGTTGACAGAACTGGATGCGACTCTCTTGCAATCGCAATCGGAACCTCTCACGGTGCTTACAAATTCACTCCGGATCAGTGTACAAGAAATGCTGACGGAATCCTTGTTCCGCCACCACTGCGTTTTGACGTACTTGAAGAGTGCATGAAGAGACTGCCGGAGTTCCCGATCGTTCTTCACGGATCTTCTTCTGTACCGCAGGAGTTCGTAAAGATGGTTAACCAGTACGGCGGAAATATGCCGGATGCAGTTGGTATTCCGGAAGAGCAGCTGAGAAAAGCAGCTGAGCTTGCTGTATGTAAGATCAACATCGACTCCGATATCCGTCTTGCTATGACTGGTAACATCAGAAAATACATGGCTGAGCATCCGGATCACTTTGACCCGAGACAGTATCTGAAACCGGCTCGTCAGGCTGTTAAAGATATGGTTGCTCATAAGATCGTTAACGTTCTTGGATCTAACGGAAAAGCTTAAATAGCAATAGATGTCTGTATGACATAAAAAGGAGCTGCCGCATGAGCTGAAGAAATTCAGTGGTGCGGCAGCTTTTATAAAATATAAGAGAGGTATATGGGGATGAAGGTACTTTGTTTTGGATCATTGAATATTGATTATACATATAAGGTTCCACATTTTGTAAAAAAGGGGGAAACTCTTGCATCTGAAAGACTTCAGGTCTTCGGAGGAGGAAAAGGACTGAACCAGTCAGTTGCGTTGGCAAAGGCAGGTACAGAAGTGTATCATGCAGGTTCCATTGGACAGGATGGTATGTTCCTGCTGGACATGCTGAAGGATGCGGGGGCAAATACAGATTTTGTGAAGATTCTGGATACGGTCAGAACCGGTAATGCAATTATCCAGAATGACAAGAGTGGCGATAACTGCATCATTCTCTATGGAGGAGCCAATCAGGCGATCACCCGTGAGCAGGTAGATGAAGTAATGTCACACTTTGAGTCCGGAGATTATCTTGTTCTTCAGAACGAGATCAATGAGCTGGGCTATATCGTAGAAAAAGCACATGAGAAGGGAATGATCATTGTATTGAACCCTTCACCGATGAATGAAAAAATTCTTGCACTTCCGCTGGATGTGATCAACTACTTTATCCTGAATGAAGTGGAAGCTGCACAGATCCTTGGAAAAGAAGATAAGGGCGAAGAGTCCTGGGAGCAGATTGCAGATGATCTTCTGAAAAAATTCCCGCAGGCAACGATCGTACTGACCATGGGAAGCGAGGGATCTGTATTTAAAAATCAGAAAGAAACGGTATGTCAGTCTATCTATAAAGTACAGGCGGTTGATACCACTGCTGCCGGAGATACCTTTTCAGGTTACTTTATAGGAGGAATCCTTAGTGGACTTTCTGCAAAGGAAGCGATGGATCAGGCATCGAAAGCCTCTGCCATTGCGGTTACCAGAAAAGGGGCAGCTCCATCGATTCCGTTACTTGCTGAGGTACAGAATTATAATAAGTAGACATATAAGACAGATAGAAATACATGTGATCTGAACGCAGGTTTAAAAAATGCTATATATAAGTTACACTTCATAATAAAATTCAGAGTATATTATAGAAACGGCGAAAATTTGCACAAAATTTAAGAATTTTTCACCTTCTCTTGACAAAATAGCCCGTTACGTTATAAGCTAACCTCATAAGAGCCTCAGATGAGGAAAAACAGGAGGAGAACGTATGAAGAAGAAAATCGTAAGTCTGCTTACCGTTATGGCACTGGCTGCCACCACACTGGCAGGATGTGGATCCAGCAGTTCTGATACTGCAGCTGATACCGCAGACAGCACTGACGCAGCAGCAACCGAAGAGGCAGGAGATACTGATACCGCAGAGGCATCCACCGCTGGACTGAAAGCTGGTTTCATTTTCCTGCATGATGAGAACTCTACTTATGACCTGAACTTCATGAACGCAGCAAAAGCTGCTTGTGAGAAAATGGGTGTTGAGTATGTGGCAAAAACCAATATTCCGGAAGGACAGGAGTGCTACGATGCAGCCTGCGAGCTTGCAGATGCAGGATGTGATTTCATTTTTGCAGACAGCTTTGGACATGAGGATTATGTGATCGAGGCTGCAAAAGAGTATCCGGAAGTACAGTTCAGCCATGCAACCGGAACCAAGGCTCATACCGAGGGTCTGGACAACTTCCACAATGCATTCGCTTCTATCTATGATGGACGTTATCTTGCTGGTATCGCAGCAGGTATGAAACTGAATGAGATGATCGAGAACGGTGAGATCACCGAGGATCAGGCTAAGATGGGATATGTTGGAGCTTACACCTATGCAGAGGTTATCTCCGGATATACTTCTTATTTCCTTGGCGCACGTTCTGTTTGCCCGAGTGCTACCATGGAAGTAACCTTTACCGGTTCCTGGTATGATGAGACCGCTGAGAAAGAGGGCGCTAACAAACTGATCGAAGATGGTTGTGTACTGATTAGCCAGCATGCAGACTCCATGGGAGCTCCGACCGCATGCGAGACTGCTGGTGTACCGAACGTATCCTATAACGGAAGCACCGCAAGTGCTTGCCCGAACACCTTCCTTGTATCTTCCAGAGTGAACTGGGAGCCGTACTTCGAGTATGCGATCAACTGTGTAGCAGAAGGAACTCCGATCGATGCTGACTGGACCGGAACTCTTGAGACTGGATCTGTTGAGCTGAGCGAACTGGGAACCAATGTAGCAGAGGGAACTAAGGAAGCAATTGATGCAGCAGCAGAGGCAATCAAAGCGGGTACCCTTCATGTATTTGATACCACAACCTTCACCGTAGAGGGTGCAGAGCTGACCAGCTACGAAGCAGATGTCGATACCGATGCAGATTACGCACCGGATCATGAGGTTGTAAGCGATGGATACTTCCATGAGTCAGAGTATCGTTCCGCTCCGTACTTCAATGTACAGATCGATGGAATCGACCTTCTGAACACTGTATTCTAATCTGAACAACAGCCTTGCAGTAGATACAGGGCGGCACAGCGTTTTACGCCGCGCCGCCCTTTTTCTGTGAGAGTGAATATCATCCTTACAGAAAAGGGACGGACGGTCCATAAGAGGAAAGGGGACAAAAGATGGAGACGAAAGTAGCTGCAGTTTCAATGCGTGGAGTGACGAAGACCTTTGGTGCAGTCATTGCAAATGAAGATGTGGATCTGGATATCTATAAAGGCGAGATCCTGGCACTCCTTGGCGAGAATGGAAGTGGCAAGACCACGTTGATGAATATGCTTTCAGGTATTTATTTCCCGGATCAGGGACAGATCATGATCAATGGGCAGAATGTGGTGATCGCATCACCGAAGGATGCGCTGAATCTGGGAATCGGTATGGTACATCAGCATTTTAAGCTGGTAGACGTATTATCGGCCACTGAAAATATTATTCTTGGTCTGGAAGGAAAGCTGAACATAAAAGAAGCTGCCAAAAAGATTGAAAATATTTGTAATAAATATGGATTTGAAGTTGATCCGAAACAGAAGATCTACGACATGTCTGTGTCACAGAAACAGACGGTTGAAATTGTGAAGGTACTGTATCGTGGAGCAGATATTCTGATCCTTGATGAGCCGACCGCCGTGCTGACTCCGCAGGAGACAGAAAAACTGTTCCGTGTGCTTCGTAAAATGCGAGATGATGGAAAAGCCATTGTCATCATT
Source organism: Hominiventricola aquisgranensis (assembly GCF_040096225.1). Lineage (NCBI taxonomy): Bacteria > Bacillati > Bacillota > Clostridia > Lachnospirales > Lachnospiraceae > Hominiventricola > Hominiventricola aquisgranensis. The sequence goes on from NZ_JBBMFC010000013.1 coordinate 49,277, forward strand.
ACGCATAAGATGCATGAGGTGAAATCTCTGTCTGACCGTGTGGCAGTTCTCAGAGGAGGCCGTTATATTGGAAGCCTGGTGACAAAAGATACAGATGTAAATACCATGACAGATATGATGGTAGGCCATGCTGTACAGCTGAATATTGAGAGACCGGATCCAGTCGATCCAAAACCAAGGATCGAGGTAGAGGGTCTTACGATTCGGAATGAAGAAGGTATTGTAAAACTGAAAGATGTATCATTTACTGCCAACAGTGGCGAAATCCTCGGTATTGCAGGTATCTCCGGCTGTGGTCAGAAGGAACTGCTGGAAGCGATTGCAGGACTTCAGCCTATAGAGTCTGGAACCATCAATTATATCGAGCCGGACGGAAGTAAAGAGATGCTGATCGGAAAAGATCCATTGAAGATCGCAGAGATGGGAGTTTCCCTTTCCTTCGTTCCCGAGGATCGTCTTGGCATGGGACTTGTAGGAAATATGGATCTGACTGATAACATGATGCTTCGCTCCTTCCGGAAAGGAAAGACTCCGTTTGTAAATCGGAAACCATCCAGAAAGCTGGCAGAAAGTGTGGTAAAGGATCTGGCAGTTGTGACACCGGGTATCACTACTCCGGTCCGCAGACTTTCTGGAGGAAATGTACAGAAGGTATTGCTGGGGCGTGAGATCGCTTCTTCACCGACCGTGCTTCTGACCGCTTATGCAGTCCGCGGACTGGATATCAATTCGTCCTATACAATCTATGATCTGCTCAATGAACAGAAGAAAAAGGGCGTGGCAGTTATCTTTGTCGGAGAAGATCTGGATGTACTGGTGGAGCTGTCTGACCGGATCATGGTACTTTGCGGAGGGCAGGTCAGCGGTATCGTAGATGCAAGAACCACAGATAAGAATGAGGTCGGAATGATGATGACCAGAATGGGAGGAACCGAAGATCATGAATGATAAGAAAAAAGAACCTCTTTTTCATATAGTAAAACGGGATGCGCTTCCCTGGTATCAGTCAGTAGGCATCCGTGCGATTGCCATTGTGCTGGCATTGATTGTCTGCGCAGTTGTAACAATGATCCTGACAGGAACCAACCCGATCCAGGTATTTCAGTCGATCATCGCAGGAGCCTTTGGCTCTGCCAGAAAGACATGGATCACATTTCAAAATATTGCGATCCTTCTGTTGATCTCGCTGGCACTGACTCCGGCTTTTAAGATGAAATTCTGGAACATTGGTGGGGAAGGACAGGTACTGATTGGAGGTCTTGCCTCCGCAGCATGCATGATCTGCCTGGCTGAGAAACTTCCGGCAGCACTGGTTGTTGTTTGCATGATCGTGACCAGTATTGCGGCAGGCGCTTTCTGGGCATTTATCCCGGCATTTTTCAAAGCAAAATGGAACACCAATGAGACACTTTCCACATTGATGATGAACTATATTGCAACACAGCTGGTTGCATTCTTCACAATTGTATGGGAGGTGCCAAAAGGATCGGGAAAGATTGGTATCATCAATCAGAATTCCAACGTTGGCTGGCTTCCGCAGGCATTTGGATCAAAATATCTGCTGAGCATCCTGGTAGCAGTGCTGATCACAGTATTTATGTATATTTATCTGAAATACAGCAAGCATGGTTATGAGATCTCTGTTGTGGGAGAGAGCGAAAATACAGCGAAATATGTTGGAATCAAAGTGGAAAAGGTAATTATGAGAACCATGGCACTCTCCGGTGCTGTCTGCGGTCTGGTAGGACTTCTGCTTGTGGGCGGCATCAATCACACGATCACGACAACGATCGCAGGAGGACAAGGATTTACCGCTGTTATGGTATCCTGGATGTCAAAATTTAACCCGCTGACGATGGTATTCTCCAGTTTTCTGATCATATTCATGAATCGTGGAGCCAGTGAGATATCTACAAACTTTGGACTGAATCAGTCATTTTCCGATATTCTGACAGGTATCATCCTGTTCTTTATCATCGGATGTGAGTTCTTTATTGCATACCAGCTTCAGTCCCGCAAAAAAGCAGCGAAGGAGGTACAGTAATCATGTGGAATTTTTTACTTGCATTTATTCCAAGAGCAATCGTACAGGGAATTCCGCTTCTCTATGGAAGCACCGGTGAGATCGTGACGGAGAAGTCAGGTAACCTGAATCTGGGAATTCCGGGTGTTATGTATGTAGGAGCAATCTGTGGTGTGATCGGATCCTTTTTCTATGAACATTCGATCCCGGAAGGTGCATCCATGAATGGTGTGCTGGCGATCCTGATCCCGATGGTGTGCTGTCTGCTTGGTTCCCTCCTGATGGGAATCCTGTACTGCTTTTTGACCGTAACTCTTCGGGCCAATCAGAATGTGACCGGTCTTGCAATGACTACTTTCGGTGTTGGCTTTGGTAATTTCTTTGGTGGATCTCTGATCAAACTGGTCAACAGTGATGTGCCATCGATCGCCCTGAGTGCAACCAGTGGATTTTTCAGTAAATCTCTTCCATTTGCAGCAAAGCTTGGATGGTTTGGAAAACTGTTCTTATCGTATGGGTTCCTGGCTTACCTGGCAGTTGCCGTTGCACTGGCAGCTTCCTATATTCTGAATCATACCAGAATCGGTCTTCATCTGCGTGCGGTGGGAGAAAATCCAAGTACCGCTGATGCTGCTGGTATCAATGTAGCAAAATATAAATATGTGACAACATGCATAGGCTGTATGATCGCCGGACTTGGCGGACTCTATTATGTAATGGACTATGCATGCGGTGTCTGGTCCAACGATGCATTTGGTGACAGAGGATGGCTTGCCATTGCACTGGTAATCTTTACCATATGGAGACCGAATCTGAGTGTGCTGGCATCCTTCCTGTTTGGTGGTCTGTACATTCTGTATCTCTATATTCCGACCGGAATGGATCATATGGAGTATCAGGAGCTTTACAAAATGATTCCGTATGTGGTAACACTTGTGGTACTGGTTGTAACCAGCATCCGAAGCAAGCGTGAGAGTCAGCCGCCTGCAAGCCTGGGACTGGCATACTTCCGCGAAGAGCGATAATCGAATTGAAAAGAAATGAGGTCTGGCAGAATGAACGAGAAGACATATATTCTGACTCAGATCCTAGAAGATGACTATGGATGCGAGGAACGTCCCGCCGGTCAGGCGGTGACGGTCCTCGCTCTTTTGACCGATTCCGAAGGAAATGAGACAGTATTAAGACAGGAAGATCAGTGGCTCTATGATCTGCAGATTGAAGAAGGAGATACTGTGGTGGTGTTGAAAGGAAGATTGTATAAGAGGAAGCTCAAGTGAAATCTGAAAATATGAAACAAAGAAAACTATATGGTGTGCCTATGATTCCGTTTGGATTGCTGGCGGGATTTGTGGGCAAGAAGGAAGTGCGGATCACAGAGCTTTCGGAAGAGGGGTTTGCATTTCGGACAGCAAAGAAGATACCAGGGCCGGAGAAGATCCGGCTTTGTTTTTATGATCTGAAAAAGACGGATTACGAGGAAATGACGATTCAAACTCCGGAGATCGAAGAAGGAGACCCAGAGCCGTTTTTTCAGAATTATATTGTATGGATGGAACAGGTCGGGGAAAGGGAGCAGTATCAGGAACTGGTTCGGAAACTGCTGGGGCAGTACAGCCATTATATTCAGTTGAAATTGACGGAGGATGATAGTGGCGTGGCGGAGGCACTGACTGGTTATCCTGCAAAGCTGGATCAAGTTCATGCAAAGGACTGGGAAGAGCAGAAGCAGATGTGGTTTGCAGAAATACAGAAAGCCAAAAAGTCGGATGGAGAGCATACGGAAAATGCAGATCTGCATACAAAGAACATGCGAATGGAAAGGTGCACAGTATCAGGAATGGAATTCCTCGAATTTGCTATCGCTCTTGATCGCCTGGAACTATATGAACAATACAGTCACCGATCACTGGAAGATTTTATAAAATATTATTGGAAGAAGCAACACCTGGGAAAATACCCACTGGCGCAGAGAAGACCGGATCGCCTGTACATTGGCAATCAATTTTGTTCACATCTGTTTCCTTCAGATGAAATGTTGTTTGCTCTGCTTCAGAAAGCGCAGAGGGAATCGTTACAGGTAACCGTGGTATTTACGTGCCAGAAGGAATCCGTGTTGAAGTCAATGGAACAGTTATTGCAGAAGCTGGACCAGTGGTGTGACGGGCATGACCGGGAGCTGGAAGTGATCGTCAATGACTGGGGCCTGGCAGGTCTGGTCGGACGGATGACTTCGCATCTGATTCCGGTTCTTGGGATTCTTTTGAACAAATATAAGAAAGATCCGCGCATAGGTTTCAAACAAGGGGATCAAATGCTCCTGAAAGAGAATCCTCTTGGCCTTGAGAATTATCGTAAATATCTTCAGGATGAGTTTGCAATTCATCGCTATGAATGGGAATGCTGCGGACATGAGCAGGAATATCCGCAAGGACATAACAGTCTTTACTTTCCTTTTTATCAAACAAATACATCGCAATATTGTCCCCTGTATGCCTGCTGTACCACAGGTGAGCGCGGCAGGCAAAAAGAGCCGGTGAACTGTCCGCGGTACTGCCAGAACAAGGTGTTGTTATACCCGGATCATCTGAAAATGGTGGGACGTTACAATTCGCTGTTTGCCTTGGATGATACGTTGCTGCGAATGCCGGAACAGGCGGAGCAGTTGATGAAATCTGGAATTGACCGTCTTGTTGTGAATCTTTTATAATAGACAGGAAATGAGTATGAAAATAGTAGCAGGATTAGGCTCTGTAGATGAGTATATTCGGTATTGTGAAGCTGGAGCAGATGAATTTTTCTGCGGGTATGTACCATATAAATGGACAAAAAAATACGGAACCATGATGGCACTGAATCGTCGGGAAGTACTCTGTTGTAATGTACAGATCGGTGGCGAAGAGGAACTGGAAATTCTGGCTTCCATGATACATGTGTATCAGAAACCAGTGCATCTGACCTTCAATTCGCTATACTATTTGCCGGAGCAATATCCGCTGATCGGACAGATGATCTCCAACTGCCTTGAGATGGGATTCAGAAGCTACATCATTGCGGATCCGGCACTGATATTATATTTGCATGAGCAAGGAATCAACTGTGAGATCCACTTGAGTGGGGAACTGGGAGAGATGAACAGCAGTGTGGCGGAGACTTTTGCGGAAATGAAACTGAAGCGTATCATTTTCCACAGGAAGAACAGTACTGCAGATATGCAGGCGGTAATCGAAGCCGTGGAACGAAATCAGTGTAGTAAGGCAGGTCAGATGGAGTATGAGGCATTTGTTCTCAATGAATTGTGCCAGTTCAGCGGATCCTTTTGCAATTCTCTGCACTGTGATGAACTTGGACATCTGTGCCGGGTGCCGTACTGGATGGGTGAGGTCGGTGACAAGCAGCACGAGAGATGTACAGGAGCATATGGAGAATCGAGCCAACAGAGTCCGGAATCGGAGGGATGCTCTGAGAGTGGAGAGTCTGACAGTATAGACGAAGATGCAGAAGCCGACTACATCTGCGGTCAGTCTGGCTGTGGGTTATGTGAGTTATACGCCCTTCAGAAAGCCGGAATTACCCACGTAAAGCTGGTGGGACGAGGCAACTATGTGGACAGCATGGAGCAGGATATCAGGAATCTAAGAAAAGCACTGGAGATTCTGGAACAGGCAGAGTCGGAAGAGCTATTCAGAAAGAAGATGAAGCAGGAACTGTTTTCAGGTGGATGCAGTGGGAACTGCTATTATTTGCAGGAATAAAAAGAAAGGAAATGATAATGGAATTAAAAGCTATATTTTTAGACATTGATAATACGTTGCTTGATTTTGATGCGGCTGCACAGCAGTCTATGGAAGAAAGCTTCCATAAATTTGGCTTGTCTTTTCACCCGGAGATGATGAGCATTTTCAATGAGGAAAATGACAAGATCTGGCAAAGGATAGAGAAAAAAGAGCTTTCAATCGCAGATCTTCCTCATGTTCGCTGGCAGACAATCCTGCCAAAGCTGGGTCTTCAGGCAGACGGGGAAGCAATGGAGAAGGAATTCAAATCCCGCCTTCATACCAGTGCAGTTCCAGTAGAAGGAGCCCTTGAGATCCTTTCATATCTTCATGAGAAATACATGCTCTGCGCAGCCAGCAATGGTCCTTACCGTCAACAGCTTAACCGTCTGGAAAAAGCAGGCATGCTCGGTTATTTTACCAATTGCTTCGTATCTGAGCAGATGGGCGTGGAGAAGCCGTCGCAGAAGTTTTTTGACGGCTGCTTTACAGAGTTGCCAGGAATCCTGCCGGAGGAGACCATGATGATCGGCGATTCTCTCACTGCGGATATGGCAGGCGGCAGACAGGCGGGTATGCATACCTGCTGGTATGACCGGAAGCAAAAAAGCGCCTCTGGTGCATTGATCCCGGGAATGGAGTATGTGGATGATACGATCCTGGATCTGCTGGAATTGAAGGAGCTGTTGTAAAACTGATAAGAGGATTTTGCTAAAAAGAGATTACTTTATGAAAAAATAATTCATGGAATGCATTTTTGTGAAAGAAAATGTCGTGAAATGAAAAATAAATAGTATACAGGGATCCTATATTAACGAGAGTTAAATTAGGCATTGTCTACAAAAAATGAAGTGCTTTTTGTGCATTGTGGCAAAAAAATAAAAAAATGAGGTGAAAAGTTAAAAGGTATTGACAAAATAGATAATATGCCATAGAATAAAGTCAGTTGAAAAAATCCTTCACCGAATCGAGTAAATAAATTAAAACTGGTATTCCGCATGAAAACTTTTTTCATGAAAAGGGTGTAAAAACCGAATTTGACACGAAGGGAATTGGAACAGATGGATAAACAGGTTTTAAGAAACATTGAGCGGTTGAAAGAGGACATGTTTTTAGCGGAACGTAAGGTGGCGGATTTTATATCATCGAATCCTTACGAAGTTGTTGAACTGAATGTATCGGATCTTGCTGATAAGAGCGGAGCCAGTGATGCAACAGTCATCCGGCTATGCAAGAGATTGGGGTATAAGGGGTTTTACCAGATGAAACTTGCACTGGCAGAAGAGCTTGGAAGATATCAGATGACAGGCTACTCTGATCCAGAGGAGAATCCGAAGAATGCAAGAGAAGTAATCCAGTGTCTGACAAGAGATCTGATGCACATCGCGGATCGGCTTGACAATGAGAAAGCGGAGGAGTGTGCAGAGATGATCTGCAACAGCAAGCGAGTATTTGTGGTAGCTGCAGGTAATACAATTCCGGTTGCTATGGATTTTACATTTCGGCTTTGCCGACAAGGGATCAACGCAAGCTGTGGAACGATCGTTGAATATGGGATGGCCACTATGGTGGGCGGTGGAGAAGAGGATCTTCTGATCGCGGTATCTCATTCTGGAAGTTCCAAGCATGTTATTCAGGCAGTGGAGATTGCAAAGAAGAAAAAGATACCGACGGTAGCGGTTACAAGTTCTAAGAGCAATCCATTGGCGAGAAGAGCAAAGATAACATTGCTGACAGCGGTTGAGAGGCCATTATTTGGGGAATATGGATCAGCAACGCATATATATGATCAGGCAGTATTGGATTCCCTTCTGTATCTGGTGGCACAGAAGAGAAAGCTGGATGAAGATATTGAGATGATAGAAGCGCTGCTGGCTGAGTATAAGATTTAGGAGACAGGCGAGGGGGAGAAAAAGATGCCGTACACGGATCATTATGAAAAGTATCTGAATGAGATTCCTGGAAACATTGAAAAGTGTAAAGAGACCGGAGACAGGATCGTCTTTGGTTACACATCTGATCTGGATGTTCTTCTTACATATAATGAAGATGAGTTTAACAAACTGGTAGATACATATGTAAAGGGTGATATTTACAGAGATGGAGATGAAAACATCACGGATCTGGAAAGCTTTTCGAGAATCATTGCTTACTATATGGCAAATGGCCTGGGTGGCGAGGCGGATATCACCGACCACAAAGTTGTGGAATATCTGCTGGAGCATTTTGAACATAAGTTTTCTCTTGGCGGAACCGGAGCCCAGGGAGCTGCCGCAATGGCTTCTGTAGGAATGCCGCTGATCGCTCACATTTCCGATAAGAGTGAGCAGGTATGTGACCTTATGGATTATGAAGGTCTGAACACGATCGTTGGTGACAAACAGGTGCCGATGAAGACGATCCAGCAGGGTGATCCGGTATATCATGTAGTATTTTCCTATACAAAGGGTGATGGATTTAATCTTCACGGGAAACGCTATACTGTGCCGATCGCAAATCGTGTGATCCTTGATTATGATACCATCCATAAAGATATTGTGGTATCAGAAGATTTTAAAAAGTATATTGAAAAGAATGCAAAACACATTATTTCCTACAATCTGAGCGGATACAATGCAATCATTGATCCAGAGCTTACAGAGAGAAGAATGCAGGAGCTGGGAGCACATTACAAGAAAGTAAAAGAAGAGAATCCGGAGTGTGTGATCTACTTTGAAAGTGCTCATTACCTCAGCCAGGAAGTAAAGAATATTGTATATAAAGAGATTTCTCATTATGTCGATATTATGGGAATGAATGAAGAAGAGTTGCTTGCACATACAAGAGAACTTGGAATCGAGATCGACAAGGATGATCTGAAGGATGTACTGCAGGGATTGGAACACCTGATAAAGAGATATAAAGTACAGGGAATTATCATGCATACCAAGGATTACTCCATGTATTATGGAAGCGAACTCTATGGTATCGACCTTGAAAAGGCACTTACCCTTGGAAATCTTCTTTCAGGAACCAGAGCCCGTGTAGGACATTATGGCAGTCTGGAAGAGTGCCGCGAGAGTCTGAAGCTTGGACTTAGTGAGACGGGATTGAGATTCTACAACGAACTGGAAGAGATGCATCTGGATAGAAAGGTATATCTTGTACCTTCCAGATATATGGAAAAACCAGTCTGCACGATTGGTTTGGGCGATACATTTGTTGCTGGAGTCCAATTTGCTTTTGCCAGGTAGAAGATGAAAAGGGAGGACAGATATTACAAAGCATAGAAGCTATATTGGGTGGTACGAAAAGATTTTTAAGAGAAGGAGAGAAAGGTATTGGGGAACAGCGAGTATATTCTTAATTGCGAAGGTATTTCAAAAGCCTTTGGTGGTACTCAGGCTTTGAAAGATGTCCAATTACATGTGAAACCGGGTGAAGTACATGCACTGCTGGGAGAAAACGGTGCAGGTAAATCCACACTGATGAAATGTGTGATCGGACTCATCAAACAGGATGCAGGAACGATGGAGTTTGAAGGAAAACCGTATCAGGCAAAAGGTCCGGTAGATGCTTTGAACAGTGGTATTTCCATGATCCATCAGGAGCTGAATCCGGAGCCGCATCTGACGGTAGCAGAAAGTATTTTCCTGAAACGTGAAAATACAAAAGGAATTTTTCTGGATAAGAAGGCACAAAACAAACGGTGTCAGGAGATTCTGGATCAGTTCAATGTTCCGTATACGGCTACTACTAAAATGAAAGAACTGACACTGGCACAGGTACAGATGGTTGAGATCATCAAAGCAGTATCCTGTGATTCCAGACTGATCATCATGGACGAGCCTACATCTTCTCTGGATTCCACAGAGACAGACAGACTGTTCAATGTAATCAGAGATCTGAAGAAGAAAGGCGTTGCAATCATCTACATCTCCCACCGTATGGAAGAGATTTTCGAGATCTGCGACAGCGTATCTGTATTCAGAAATGGTACCTATGTAAACACCAGAAGCCTTGATGGCGTTACTAGAGATGAACTGATCTCCATGATGGTAGGACGTGATGTTAAGAGCGTCTTCCCGAAAGTGGACTGTAAGATCGGTGATGTGGTGTTCAAGGTTGAGAATCTTTGCGGAAAGGGATTCCACGATATCAGCTTTGAAGTACATGCAGGTGAGATCCTTGGTATCTCCGGTCTGGTTGGATCCGGAAGAAGTGAGACCATGAGAGCAATCTTTGGTCTGGACCCGCTGGAATCTGGTAAGATGTACCTGGATGGAAAAGAAATCAAGAATAAGAACCCGAGAGATGCCATTAAAAAAGGTATCTGTATGGTAAATGAAGACAGAAAGAATTATGGTCTGTGTCTGCTGAGATCGATTCGAGAGAATATTTCTCTTCCGAACCTTCCAGAGAAACAGAAAGGTCTCCTGATCAATCAGAAGCGAGAGATCAAAGAATGTCAGGAGGCTGCTGACAAACTGACAGTCAAAGCAGCCAGCATCGAACACAATGGATTTTCACTGAGTGGTGGAAACCAGCAGAAAGTAGTTCTTGCTAAATGGATCATGGCGAATCCGAAGGTTCTGATCCTGGATGAGCCGACCAGAGGTGTAGACGTAGGTGCTAAATCTGATATTCATAGCCTGATGTGTGAATTTGCTGCAAAAGGAATGGCAGTCATCATGATTTCCTCTGAGCTTCCTGAAGTAATGGGTATGAGTGACAGAATCCTTGTATATCATGAAGGAACCATCAATGGTATTGTAGACAGAAGTGAAATTTTGGCTAATAACATTACGCAGAAAGAAATGCTTGAGATGGCATTTGCACAGAATAGATAGGAGGAGATAGAAGAATGTCTGAATCAACAAAGAAGAAATTTTATCAAACAGATGGATTCCGTATGTTCATGGGAAAATATGGAATCGGAGTTATCCTTATTTTTATGATCCTGGTGATCGGAGTTATGAAACCGAGATTCCTGTATCCCAGCAACATCCTGAACGTATTAACACAGATTTCCGTTAACTGTCTGATCGCTTATGGTATGTGTCTCTGTATCACCACCGGCGGTATCGACCTTTCAGTTGGACCGCAGCTGGCATTGGTATCTGTATTACTGGGACAGTTTATCGTAGTTCGCGGCATGAACATCGGACTTTCCGTAGTGCTTGCAGTACTTGCAGCTACTGTGTTTGGATTTGTAAATGGTTTTCTGGTTGCAAAATTTGACATGGCCGCATTCGTTGTAACGTTGGCGACACAGTTGGTTATCCGATCGATTGCACAGATCATCTCCGATGGACAGGGAATGTCTATGGCATCCCCGGCATTCAAGAATATCTACTCCGGTACACTGGCAGGTATTCCGTATCCGATCATCTACATGGTAGTTGCATCCATCATCATGTATATCGTAATGCACTGGACTAAATTTGGCCGTTATGTATTCGCAGTCGGCGGCAATGTAAATGCAGCGATCGCATCTGGAGTTAACGTATTCTGGACCAAGACTCTTTGCTACACCATCTCTGGTCTGCTGGCTGGTATTGCAGGTGTTATCTTCACAAGTAAGACCGGTTCTGCACAGTCCAATATCGGTGTTGCTTACGAGACTGACGCAGTTGCAGCCTGCGTACTTGGTGGTACTTCTTTCGCAGGTGGTATTGCAACCGCTCCTGGTGTACTCCTTGGTGCAGTTATCATCGGATGTATTTACAATGGTATGAACTTCCTGAACATCGGTTCCTACTATCAGTATATGACTAAAGGTATTATCATCATCCTGGCTGTACTGCTTGATATGGTAATCAACAAGAAGAACAGATAAGTAATACATAAAAATTTCATATTGGAATAAACTGGTTGATCCAGGTTATTTATAAAACAAATTTTTCTTATGGAGGGAAAGACATGAAAAAGAAAATTGTAGCAACACTCTTGGTATCTGCAATGGCAATGAGCCTGGTAGCATGCGGATCTAAAGACGCAGCAGCTGATACCACAACTGACGCAGCAACCGAAGATGCAGCAGCAACTGAGGATGCAGATGCAGCAGCAGATGCAGCAGTTGACACTGCAGTAGCTGGCGGAGATCTGAATGGGGATGGAAAGATCGTCGTTGGTTATATCTCTAAAAACACTGTAGATGTATTCCATGCAACCCTGAACGGAGCAGCTCAGGAAAGACTTGACGCTCTGGTAGCAGACGGAACCATCGACGAGTGGACCGGTATCCTTGATGGAAACACTGACGGAGCTAAACAGTGTGACCTTGCTCAGGACTGCATTAACTATCCGTGTGACTATGTAATCATCCTTCCGGCAGAGGCTACCGCATCTGACCCGGCTGTAACTGCTATGGCAGATGCTGGAATCGGTGTTGTAGTTGTTAACTCCGCTACTGACAGCACTGATACCGCAGCACTTGCATTTGCAGGATCTGATGATGTATATGCTGGTGAGCTGATGGGTAACTACGTAATGGAGAAAGCACCGGAAGGTGGCGTATTCGTTCATTGCCAGGGTATCATTGGTAACTCCGCACAGATCCAGCGTGGCGAAGGTATTGCTAATACCATCGAGAAAGATTCTAAATGGACCAAAGCAGCAGACGTTCCGTGTGACTGGGATGCTTCCAAAGCTGTAAATACTGTTGATGATTATCTTGCACAGTATGGCGATGACCTGAAAGCTGTTATCTGCGATAACGACGATATGTCTTCCGCAGCTCAGGCTGAGTGTAACGCAAAAGGCCGTTCCGATATCGTTTGTATCGGTGTTGATGGAAACCAGGGACCGCTGCAGATGATCAAAGATGGCGAGCTTGGCGCAACCGTACTTCAGGATGCACCTGGACAGGTTAACGCTGGTATCGATGCAATCGTAGCTGCTATCAAGGGCGAGACCGTTGAGAAAAACTACACTGTACCGTTCGTACTTGTTACCTCTGAGAACGTAGACGATTATCTTGCAAAATAATTCAATCGTAGATTGAATACAGATCGAGTACATAAAAAGCAGGTGTGTTCAGAATTCTGAACACACCTGCTTTTAAAGTTATATTAAAATAAATGAAGAATTTTTATCTGGCAGCTTCCCAGTCGGCCTGTTTGTCAAAGAATGTAACAGTGATCTTATTGTGGAAGGTTCCGCCGGTTTTCAAAGTGGTCATCATATGGTTCTCTTCCAGGTATTTACGACCTTCCAGATAATTATTAGCTGGTTCCAGACCAAGAACATAATCTTTCTCGCCCATCATCTTCCATTCACACATAACAGGAAGAAGACGCGGATCAAAGGAGATTGCCAGACCTTTCTGAACATCCGGGTTGTAGATCTTGGCGGTTGCCCGTTCACCTTCAAAGGTATGATAGAAGCAGCGTTCATCATAGTTGGCAACTGGCGGGATCATCTTGTTCCACTGATCAACTTCAGGCTCTGCTGCTTCATTTCGTGCAACTACTTTAGCGGAAGAAATATCTACCAGAGCGCTTTCGCTTAACAGTGGATATCCCATGTTCATGTGATAGAGCAGCAGGAACGGCTCATCCTTGCTTCCTTCATTCTTAAACGTATCTTCGATGGTCAGTTCGTTGCTGCCGTAAGCACAGTGATAAGTTCTGACCAGAGAGATCTTCTGATTGAAGATGCAAGCATCTGTCATCTTAGCAGTAACAGTAATATCGCCATTCTCTGAGATATCATAAGATACCTGATCAGCCGGAGTATGAGACATGGTTCCGTGAAGACCATATTCAGTTCCTTCATATTCGGAAGGAGATCCCATGGACTGTACACCACAGGTAGTCAGGAATCCACAGTTGAAGGATTTAAGAAAGTTCAGACCGGTCTTATCATAGTAGGTCGGTGCCGTGTATCCACACACGGAGAAATAAGACAGGTTAATTCCCTGGTAAGACAGCCGTGAGATATCGGCAGAACGGTCTGCACAGATCGTGAACTCCAGTCCGCTTCCATTGTTAACCTCAAACAGCCGCATGTTGTCTCCTTTTCCCCCAATGAGACGGTGTTCTTCCACACGGTAAAGCTGGCTTTCATGGCCAAAATAGTTACGATTCGGGTTTTTCATTTGAATACCTTCTTCCTTTATTTTTTATACGAAATATTATAATGGAAGTACCTTGAATGTGCAAGGAATATGAAAAATTATTTCGTGAAAAATAAAAATATTGGGAAAATGACTTGACATTCGTGAAAAAAAATTTTATCATATAGCCATAAAGAAAAGAACTTATAAATAGCAAAACTATATAAGTATTAGGAGGAAAAGAACTATGTTAATGAACATGAAAGAGTTATTGGCTGTAGCCAATGAGCACAACTTTGCTATCCCGGCATTCAATATTGGTACCGGTCAGATGCTGACAGGCATCATCGCAGAGTGCGAAGCTCAGAAGTCTCCGGTTATCCTGGCTATCCATCCGAGCGAGTTAAAATTCCAGGGTGATGCATTTATCCAGCAGGTAATCAAAGCAGCGAATGACACCAAGATCCCGTGTGTTATCCATCTGGATCATTCCGGACTGAAAGACATCGAGAGAGCTATCAGAGACGGATTTACTTCTGTTATGATCGATGCTTCTCACGAGAGCTTCGAGGACAACGTAGCTATCACCAAGAGAGTTGTTGAGCTGGCTCATCCGCTGGGAGTATCTGTAGAGGCAGAGCTTGGTACCATCGGAAGCACCGACAACGATACAGAAGTTGCAGGTGGTGCTACCAACATCATCTACACCAAACCGGAAGAGGCTGTTAAGTTCGTAGAGGAGACCAACTGCGACTGTCTTGCAATTGCAATCGGAACCGCTCATGGTCTGTATCCGAAGGGATTCAAACCGGAGCTGAAACTTGAACTTCTGAAAGAGATCAAGAAAGTTGTTAATGTTCCGCTGGTACTGCACGGTGGTTCTGGTAACCCGGATAAAGAGATCGGTGAGGCTGCTAAGCTTGGTATCAACAAGATCAACATTTCTTCCGATATCAAAGATGCTCTGTATCAGAAACTGAGAGTTGTTCTGGCTAATGACCCGAAGGTAAGAGAGCCGTTCGAGCTGTATCCGGAAGCTCTGGAAGCAATGAGAGAGGTTGCTCGTCATAAGATTAAACTGTTTGGTTCTGATGACAAAGTTAAATACTACACTCTGTAATTAACAGACTGACAGGAAAGGAGCGGTTCTTCCTATCCGGACAGAACCGCTCCTTTTTCAACATAGGGGGTAAATAAAAATGAAACGTTCTGTAATTAATGCAAACATTGAATGGGCAATGGACCTTTGCAAACGTATGAATTTCCAGATTCCGGATTTCTTCTACTGGACACCGGAAGAGTGGGAAGCAAAAAAAGATCTGACTGAGCGTATGACTTCTGTAGGTCTTGGATGGGACGTAACAGATTACGGCAGCGGAGATTTTGATAAGATCGGTGCTGTTCTTGGAACAATGAGAAACGGAGTTATGGGGGATATGACCCGTCCGTATTGTGAGAAACTCATCGCTATGAAAGATGGACAGATCCTTCCACGTCACTTCCATTATGAGAAAACTGAGGATATCATCAACAGATGTGGTGGAACCCTTTGTGTAGAGGTATGGAATTCCAAACCGGAATCTGAAGGATATGCAGTAGATTATGAGTCAGATGTAACTGTTTACTGCGACGGTATGAAAGTAACAGTACCAGCAGGCGGTGTTGTTAAAGTAACCAATGGTAACAGCATTACCTTAACACCTTATATTTATCATCGGTTCTATGCAGAAGGCGGAGAGCTGATCGTTGGTGAAGTATCCAAAGTAAATGATGATGCAAAAGATAATCATTTCTCTGAGGAGACTCATCATTCAATTGAAGAGGACGAGCCGGTTCGTCATCTGCTCTGCGGTGGTTATGTAATGGAATAATGTAGTAAAGATGATGCACCTCCAGACAGCAACCTGTATTTGGAGGTGCATTTTTTCACAGCAACGGTATTTAGGAGGATGGGTATTTGAAGAAGATTTTGAACAAGGATGTCTCCAATGTAGTAGATGAGATGCTCCTGGGGTATTTGACAGCATATAAGAGTTTTTACAAAAAAGTAGATGGTTTTAATGCTTTTTATTACAGAGGACACCGAGAAAAGAAGGTTGCACTGGTAGTCGGAGGGGGTTCCGGCCATGAGCCGATGTTCTCAGGATTCTGTGGTGCCGGACTTGCAGATGCAGTTGCATGTGGAAATGTATGTGCATCACCCAATCCGCAGTTGATCAAAGAAGCAGCAAAATCAGTAGATCAGGGAAAAGGCGTTCTGTTTGTATATGGATGTTATGCAGGTGATAATCTGAACTTTGATATGGCAGAGGAGCTTCTGCAGGCTGAGGGTATCAAGACGGCGCATGTGCGTGTGTGGGATGATCTGGCATCTGCACCGAAGGAGAGAATCCCGGACAGACGTGGAATCGCAGGAGATGTGTTCGTGATCAAAGTTGCAGGAGCTGCATGTGATGCTGGATTTGATCTGGACGAAGTGGTTCGTATTACAGAAAAGGCAAGAGATAATGTAAACAGTATCGGTATTGCCACACTTCCGTGTACATTGCCAGGCAATGAGAAACCGACCTTTGAGCTGGCAGATGATGAGATGGAATATGGCATGGGTATTCATGGTGAGCCGGGGATCGAACGTGCAAAGATGGCTCCGGCAGAAGAAATCGTGGATCGTATGTATGCTGAACTGAAAAAAGAGATGGATCTGAAGGAAGGGGACGAAGTTGCAGTTCTTGTAAATGGACTGGGTTCCACACCTCTTCTGGAACTGAACATTGTATATTATGATCTGTACAGACTTCTTCATAAGGATCAGATCAAAGTATATGACGCAGATATCAAATCCTATGTTACTTCTCAGGAAATGGGAGGATTCTCCATCTCCTTCATGAGAATGGATGATGAATTGAAGAAGTATTATGATGCTCCGTGTTATTCTCCATACTATGCAAAAGGCAGCGTGGGAACCGTCGTAAAAGCAGAAGGGGCTGACGAGGACGAGCTGATCGAAGAAGAGGAAGAGAACGTGGTAACGGAGATTACCAGAAGTAAGTCTGGTGTTCTGGAAGAACTGAACGGAGAAGATACTCGCAATATGCTGATCTATGTGGCAGATAAAGTAATGGGGAAAAAGGAATATCTGACGGAGATCGACAGTGCTATCGGTGATGGTGATCATGGAATCGGCATGTACGGCGGTATGAAGAAAGCGAAGAAACGGCTGCTTAAGATGGCTGGAGAGACAGATGTATATAAACTGTTTGAGGCAGCCGGAACCGAGATGCTGAACTCCATGGGTGGAGCAAGCGGCGTTATTTTCGGAAGTCTGTATCTGGCAGGAGCCAAAGACATGGAGCCGAAGGAAGCTATCAAAGCCAAAGAACTGGCTGCAATGGAACGGAAATCTTTGCATGCGATTCAGGAACGTGGAAAAGCGGAAGTTGGAGACAAGACCATGGTTGATGCACTTGTGCCTGCAGCAGATGCACTGGAAGCAAATGCAGATAATTCCTTGCTGGATGCATTGAAAGCAGCGGAAGTGGCTGCAAAGCAGGGAGTAGAAGACACGAAGAAGTATGTAGCAAAATTCGGACGTGCCAAATCCCTTCTTGAGCGTGCGATCGGACATCAGGATGCGGGAGCAACTTCTGTATGGCTGATCTTCCAGGGCATGAGAGAATATGTGGAAGATAAGATGGAATAAGCAGAAACGGAGTGAAAACAGATATCATGAAAAAACTTTATTTTGGAAGTAACCTGAAGATGTATAAAGGAATCCAGCAGACAGAGGATTACCTGAAAGAGCTGGTGAAGCTTACTTCAGACATCAGCAGAGACGAGATCGAGCTTTTCATCATCCCGTCTTACACATCATTGGAGCGCGTGGGTAAAACCATCGATCAGAAGTATGTAAAACTTGGTGCGCAGAACATGTGCTGGGAAGAGCAGGGACAGTTTACCGGAGAAATCTCTCCGTTGATGCTTGAGGAAGTTGGAATCAAGCTGGTCATGATCGGTCATTCTGAGAGAAGGCATGTGTTCAGAGAGACAGATGAGGATGAGAGTAAAAAGGTAAGATGTGGACTGGATCATGGATTTACCACTCTTCTGTGCATCGGTGAGACCGCAGAAGAGAAGAAATACGATCTGGGACCGGAAGTGCTGAGAACCCAGTTGAAGGTTGGACTTTCCGGAGTGAAAAAAGAAGATCTTGGACGTGTATGGGTTGCTTATGAACCGGTATGGTCTATCGGTGTCAATGGTACACCGGCTACTGCAGATTATGCAGAGAGAATGCATAAAGAGATTAAGAACTGCTTGGTTGAGCTGTTTGGTGAAGAGGGAAGAGAGATCCCGGCACTGTACGGTGGCAGCGTAAATCCAGGCAATGCAGAAGAGTTGATCGTTCAGCCGTCTATCGATGGTCTGTTCGTAGGACGTGCTGCATGGCAGGCTGATAAGTTCAATGACCTGATTCGTATGGCAAAGAAAAAGTACGAGTCTCAGTAAAACTGATCTAAGAGAAGACTGGAGGAAAATAAAATGAAAATCGCTATTGGATGTGACCCGAATGCACAGGCTGCAAAAGAGGAAGTAATCGCATATATCGCAAAAAAAGGATATGGAGAAGTAACTGATTTCGGAAGTGAAGATCCGATCTACGCTAACGTTGCAATCGCAGTAGGCGAGGCAGTAGCAGCTAAAAAATACGACAGAGGAATCCTGATCTGTGGAACTGGAATCGGTGTATCTATCGCAGCAAACAAAGTCCCGGGTGCTTATGCAGCGCTGGTATCCGATGTATATTCAGCTCAGAGGGCAAGACTCAGCAATGATGCAAATATCATGTGCATGGGTGCATTCACCACAGGAAACAAAGAGAGAGAACTGTTCGTAGATGCATTCCTTACCAATGAATTTGTGCCGGGATGCGCATCTCAGCCGAAGGTAGATGCTTTCCATAAATATGACGAAGAGCATAGCAAATAAGGACATATCATCAACGTAGTTCTATAGAGACAGGAATACTTTCGGGTATTCCTGTCTCTTATTTACAAAGACCAAAAATTCAGGTATTATTGAAATATCAATGAATAAATTTGCAAAGGAAAATGACCATGTTTAAGAAAAAAAGAGAGACAGATACACTGACACAGCAGCGAACGAGACAATATGTAAAAATGATGCTGGGAGCGTATTTGATCTACACGGCTTACAGTATGGGCAGGGATCTGCATCAGGGTATTCAGGCGGATAATCCTGCGCTGATCATTGCGATTGCGGCTGTATTTGCATTATTTGGTTTATTTTTATGCGTAGCGGGCTTTGCAAAAGCCATGAAGCTCAGCGCAGAAGAATTAAAAGAAAGAGAAAATCTGTCTGATAAGGGGGAAGAGGCGGAAGATGAGAGCGGCGGGAATTGATATCGGAACAACAACGATCAGTGGAGTTGTCCTTGATACAGAAGCAAAAAAGGTACTGAAAGCGAAGACGATTCAGAATGGCAGCTTTATCAAGGCTGAGCATGAGTGGGAGCAGATCCAGGATGTATCTGTGATCCGTACCAAGGCATGTGCGCTTCTGGACGAACTGCTGGAGGAATTTCCTGATGTAGAGGGTATCGGACTGACCGGACAGATGCATGGAATCGTGTATCTGGACAACGAGGGGGAGTGCGTCAGCCCATTATATACCTGGCAGGATGGAAGAGGTGCGCAGCCGGAATTTGACGGTAAGAGCATTGTTCAGGAAGTATACGAAAAAACAGGACTTACCGTGTCCACAGGCTTTGGATTGGTGACCCATCTGTATCACTGCAGAAAAGAGATCGTGCCAGAAGGAGCAGCGACCTTCTGTTCGATTGGAGATTACCTTGGCATGAAGCTGACCGGAAGAAAAACTCCGCTGGTGCATGCCAGCAATGCAGGAAGTTTTGGACTGAATCTGTTTGACAGTGAAAAAGGAGAGTTCCGCAAAGCAGTGCTGGAACAGCTGGGAATGGATACATCTATTCTCCCGGAAGTGACCGGTGATGTGGCAGTGCTTGGTAAGTATAAGGGAATCCCGGTAACTGCTGCACTGGGAGACAATCAGGCAAGCTTTCTTGGATCTGTGGGATTCAGAGAGAATACGATCCTTCTGAATATGGGAACTGGTGGACAGATCTCTGTGCTGTCTGATCAGCTGTTCTCAGGAGAAGGAATCGAGGCAAGACCATTTGTAAATGGAAAATATCTTCTGGTTGGTGCTTCTCTGTGCGGTGGAAGAGCGTATGCCACCCTTGAGAAATTTTTCCGTAGATTTATGAAGAGAGCTACTGGAAATGACGAGCCATTATATGGACTTCTGGAAGAGATGGCTCGTGAAGGAAAAGAGCAGAGTGATAAGATGGAAGTGTCCACACGGTTTAATGGAACCAGAATCAATCCGGATATCCGCGGTGGTATCACGAACTTAAGTGAAGAGAATTTTACTCCGGAAGGACTGACCTATGGGGTGCTTCATGGCATGATCAAAGAGCTGTATGATATGTATCAGATCATCTATAAGGCTACAGGCATTGAAGTCAACCATCTGGTTGCATCCGGTAATGGACTGAGAAAGAATCAAGTGCTTCAGGAGATCAGCAGTGAGATGTTCGGTGCAGAACTGTCATTGGCGATCTACCAGGAAGAGGCAGCCTGCGGTGCCGCCGTCAGCAGTGCCATGGGCGTTGTGTAGAACAATATTTGCACAATTTTCATCGAATATTCATAGTACATAAAAAAAGCTACTCATAAGTATACAACTCGTGAGTAGCTTTTATTATCTTAATCAACCACCGTAACAGCAGTGATTACCGGCTGGTCAGCTGCAGCAACGGTTCCATTATTGTCCTGCACCGGTACAGCCTCGCAGATGGCATCAACTACATCCATACCCTCGGTTACATGACCAAAGGCTGCATACTGGCCATCCAGGAAAGTACTGTCCTCATGGACGATGAAGAACTGGGAGGATCCGCTGTCCGGGTCATTGGCACGTGCCATGGAGATGACACCTCGCACATGAGAAATATCATTTTCTACACCGTTTGCAGAGAACTCGCCTTTAATAGTCTTCTCAGAACCGCCGGTTCCGTTTCCATTGGGATCGCCGCCCTGGATCATGAATCCGGAGATGATACGATGGAAAGTCAGACCATCGTAGAAGCCTTCATTTGCCAGATTGATAAAGTTGGTTACAGAAATCGGGGCAGTATCTGCATCCAGTTCCAGAGAAATCGTGCCATAATCTTGCACATCGATGGTCACATGATGAAGACCTGTGAGCAGCTCTTCGTTCTCAGAGGTGTCTGCTGTGTCAGCGGCTCCATCACTGGTCTCGTCAGCTGCAGAGGTCGCTTCAGTAGTCTCGGTAGTATCCGTAGTATCAGTTTTGCTTCCGCATCCGGCCAGCATTGTTGCAGCAAATGCCAGGGTCAGAAGCCATACAGTTATTTTTTTCATGATTTTCATTATTCCTTTCGCTATTCTACATATGTTTCATTCTAAGATTCGTCAGATCGAAAGTCAAATGTAGATTCTGTGAACATTACAAGATCTTTCCAAGAAAATAAGCAGCCTGTTTCTGCCACCAGCACCAGTCATGGCTTACATCATATCCCCAGTAATCTACAAATGCAGGGATGCCTTTTGCTTTCAGTACGCTGTCCAGCTTGCGGGTATCTACCAGCAGTTCATCCTCCCAGGCACCCTGGCCTACGCAGAAATACATGTGGCTTCTGCGGTACAGAGCCATATACGGGTGATCTTCCGGCATGTGCTGGAGACAATGGTATGGAGAGTTCAGGTACACCAGATCATCCATATAGCCGCCCAGAATGCTGGCAGCGTCATAGACACCGCTTAAACAGATGGTTGCATCAAACTGGTCAGGAAAACGGAAAAACAGATTAGCTGCATGAAATGCGCCCATGCTGCATCCCATGGTCATGGATAATTGTCCGGGAGTAGCCTGTTTCATAAAGGGAAGTACTTCGCAGAACAGATATTGCATCCATTTCTCATGCAGGAAGATCCGGTCTCTGGGATTTTTCCAGGTGCAGGACCAGGTCTCTGCATCAATAGTGTCCACGCAGAATAACTGAAGTCTTCCATTTTCGATAAAAGGTCTGCAGGCTTCTACCATGCCAAAGCTCTCAAAGTCATTATGTTTACCGTCCTGAGAAGGAATGACCAGACAGGGTTTTCCTTTGGTTCCATAACGTTTTACGGGCATCTCCCGCCCAAGCCGGTCACTGTACCAGCTTGTTTCCAGTATTTCTATCATGAATTTTCAGATCCTTTCTGCGAAATTTTAGAAGATCGTTTCGCACCTGCAGTTTTACGGACTCGAGTTGTCTTCTTTACCGGTATTTCCGGTAAAACTTCCGGCTCTTTGATCTCCAACGCATATTGACAGAAGGTGTCCATCTGCTCTTTGGATTCAAATCTTGCCAGATACATATAATTGCCCATGCCATGTGCAAGTACTTCCGGAAGTTCCTCGGAAACCTTCAGATATTTGTCCCAGTGTTCAAGAATCTCCTGGTGAGTATGTGCATAAGGATGCTCTTTCCAGCGGCCTACATAGACGCAGAAGGCAGGCGAAGTCTTGGTCTTATGGCGCAGTTTATCATAGATCATCATATCCGCATAGTACTGATAGCAGTTGATGTTATACGCAAAATTGATCATATCCGGGGTAGGTCCGCCGGAAGGACGCATATTGACTTCCAGACCTACAACCTGGCCTTTTTTGCCAAGGTACGGATGGTCTTCCAACAGACGGAAAAACTCCAGATGCACGAAGCGTCTGTGCACTTTAAAAGCCTTCAGGCAGGCACGTCCGCAGGTTTTCAGGTCTTCGGCCAGCTGATCTACAATATAGAATTTAATGGAGTTATGGTCGTTCACACAGTCCATAATGGAGATCGGTGTGATATTGCCGGTTTCAAAAAGGGGAGATCCCTTGCTGTTTACAATCGCATCATAAGAGCAGATCTCTCCGGGAACATATTCTTCCATAATATAAGGAATGGATGGAAGATGGCGGAAAAAGTCAAGAAGCTCCGCTTCGCAGGTGAGTTTCCAGGTGTCATTGGCACCGACACCGCAGTCTGGTTTTACGATCACAGGGTATCCAACTTCCCTGATGAAGTTCTGTGCCGATGTAAGGTCAGAGATCAGATGGTAACGTGCACAGGGAATGCCGGCTTTTTCGTAACCGGCTTTCATCTTTGATTTGTATTTGATCAGGTCCATATCTTTGGGCTGAAGACCGGTAGTAATATGAAAATCTTCCCGAAGTCTTGCATCCTGGGTCAGCCAGTATTCGTTGTTGCTCTCCAGGTAATCGATCTTTCCATGGTGGAAGGATAAAAATGCAACAGCACGGAACATCTCGTCATAGTTTTCCATATTTTCTACCCGGTAATATTCGGTCAACGCGCTCTTCAGGCGCGGAGACAGACAGTCATAAGGGGTGTCTCCGATGCCGAGGACATTGACACCGTTTGCCCTCAGGGCAACACAGAAATTTTCATAATTGCCGGGAAAGGCCGGGGAAATGAAGATAAAATTGGGCATATAATTCCTTTCACGACGCAAAAACAGTCGTTTTCTATATGATTCAAAAAAGACTGCCGCAAAATGCATCCTGCATTTGCGGCAGTCCCTTTATTATACCTGTCCGTTCTTGTACCGATCAAGGAAACGCTGGATTCTTTCGTAGGGATCAAGAAGATCACTGACAGATGCATCATGGTTCAGCGTATCAATCAGAAGAGCGATGTATTTGCTCATGTCGCAGCTGATGTAATATTCGCGGGACAGAAGCTCCGGGGTCTGATATACCAGGTTGGTAGTCAGTACGCGATAGAACAATCCTTCTTTATAAGCCTCATCGAATTTTTCCATACCATTGGTGAACAGACCAAAGGTGGAATACAGGAAGATTCGTTTCGCATGAAGGGCTTTCAGCTTTCTTGCTACATCAATCATGCTCTCACCGGAGGAGATCATGTCATCAATGACCAGAACATCTTTTCCTTCTACATTGCTGCCCAAAAACTCATGGGCAACGATCGGATTGCGTCCATTGACTACTTTCGTGTAATCACGGCGTTTGTAGAACATACCCATGTCTACACCCAGCACATTTGCCAGATAAACTGCACGGCTGGTACCACCCTCATCAGGGCTGATGACCATCAGATGCTCACTGTCTACCTGAATGTCATTTACGTTGGAGAGCAGTGCCTTGATAAACTGGTAAGCAGGCTGTACAGTCTCAAAACCAGACAGCGGGATTGCATTCTGTACACGCGGGTCATGCGCATCAAAGGTGATGATATTGTCCACACCCATAGATACCAGCTCCTGCAAAGCCAGTGCGCAGTCCAGTGACTCGCGGGCAGAACGTTTATGCTGACGGCTTTCATAGAGAAATGGCATGATAACAGTAATACGTCTTGCTTTTCCTCCACAGGCAGCGATAATACGTTTCAGATCCTGATAATGGTCATCAGGTGACATGTGATTGGTATGGCCTGCAAGGCTGTAAGTCAGACTGTGGTTACATACATCTACCATCAGATAAAGATCACGTCCGCGGACAGATTCCTGAACAATTCCTTTTGCTTCACCGGAACCAAAACGGGGAATCTTTGCTCCTACCAGGAAAGATTCCTGCTCATAGCCCTGGAATGCAATGTTATCCTTGTGCTCGTTGGCGCTTTCTTTCCGCCACTGCACCAGATAATCATTGACCTTATCACCCAGCTCTTTACAACTGGGAAGAGGAATGATGCCAAGGGATCCTACCGGGATCGTCTCAAGAACACGTTCACTGCGTTGCTGAATCATAATATGCCCTCCAAAATGTATAAAAATAATCGTATATTCAGAGCCTGCCTCATGAATAGCTCCGAATATGTAAATACCTATATAGATCTACTTCAATGGTTATAACATTTCCTATGATACAGAGTCAAGGAATTTCACAAAGTTCGGTTGATTTTCCGGCGAATCCGGATATCACTGCCGGTCAGTTTAAGCAAAGTGTACGAACTGGTGATCCTGGAAAAAATACGTTCACTGTACACATCACGGAATTCCCGGATGGACAGGTTCGTGGAGATGATCGTTGACTTTCTCAACAGTGCCCGTTCATTTAGAAGCTGGAACAGTCTGGACACAGTAAACGTATTGGAAACTTCCGTTCCGCAATCATCCAGGATCAGCAGATCGCTGTCCAGCAGAGCTTCATATTGCTGGTGCAGATTCCACTTATCTGCCGGTGCTCCGATGGACAGAAGCTCAAAGAGCTGAAAGGATGTAAAATAGATTACGGAATGTCCCGTATCCAGAAGCTCTTTGGCGATACAGTTGGATAAAAAGGTCTTTCCGGTTCCTACGGAACCATAGAACAGAATATTCTTAAATTCCTGATCAAATCCATTAACAAACTGATGACAGGTATGGATGATCTCCGGCATGATCTGCTTCTGCTCCTCATCATAGACATCATAAGACAGATGGGAAAAGTTCTCTTCTGCCAGAATCTGATCCAGATGGGAAGAAGAATAGAGCAGACGGATCTCCTGCTGTAAAAAGCAATGGCACTTTTTGCGGCCGATATAACCGGTGTCTTTGCACTCCGGACAGGTATAATGCATCTTAAGATAGTCAGCAGGATAACCGGCGGATAGAAGAAGTCCTTCCTTCTCAGCTTTGAGCAGTGTCAGCTCGTCCTTTAAGGACTTCATGGCCCCTGGTTCCTGGTCGATCATCCGCTCCGCCTGACGAAGACTGCAGGCAGAGATCTCTGAGTCGATCTCACGGATCCTGGGGATCTGTTCGTAGATCTGATCGATCCGGGTACATTGAAGCCGGTAATCCTGATATTGGCGGCGGTCATATTCCCGCATGATCGTATCGTACTGTTTATTGGTAAGCGGCATGTGATCCTCCTGTTATTTCTGGCTTTGAAGCAGCATCTCTTCCAGCTTGTCAAAATCATAGTCACGCTGCTGGAAATTGGTGAATCCGGTTGCCCTGGCAGCGGATGGCTTTTTCCGGGTGCTGTTCTTTTTCTGGTGTTCCTGATCCAGTCGTTCCACATCTGCCAGCGTATGTACTTTCTTTTCGGACCAGCTCTGTAAGATCTTGTCTGCATAGTCAAAATTCGGTTTGTGCAGACGATCCATGGTCCGGCGGCAGGCTTCCAGAACCAGATCCAGGGTGAAATCATAAGTTCCCAGCCATTTTTCGATATAGTCAAGCTCCGGCTGGACCGGATTACGGTCGTTGATGCCGAAGGCCTTCATAATAGCGAAAGTATTGCGCCGGTAAGTGGTAGTCCGTTCCTTTGCCTGAGAGACGGTGGTGATTCCTGCCTCTGCCCAGGCAAGACCTACCTTTTCGATATAATGAATGCTGCTGCTTCCCTTGCAGACACAATACTCTACCAGATACTCCACCAGATCCACAGAAAAATGGAGCTGGTCGTAGAAGTAGAGCAATGTCTCAATCTCGGATGGCGTCAGCGTCTTTTTCATATACTGTTCGCAGACAAATAAAAGCTGTCTGCAGTCAGACTGAGAAGTGAACTCGCGTAACTGATCCCGGCTGTATGCCTTACGTTCCGGTACGGCAGATGCAGAAGCAACAGAAGGAACGACAGGAGAAGAACCGGGGGTGGTGACAGAGGCATGTCTGTCGGGCTGACCAGTAGTTCGTAAGTGGGACGGCTCACAAAGATAGATGCCAAGAAGCACATTGGAGGCATTGCACTCCAGCTTCAACAGTCCCTGCTTTTCCCAGTATTTAAACGCGCGGAGAATGTCACTTTCCGTACAGTCCAGTACATCTGCCAGACCGATCACAGACAGCTCTCTGGTGCTGTCACCAAGCGAACGAAGCAGGTACAGATAGACCTTCACATATTCACCATTAGCTCCCGGCATATATTCATCCAGGAAAATATTGGAAATAGAAGTAGTACCGACAGAAGTGCCGGTTGTTAACGTAAAATGACTCATAAATCAGTATCCTCCACCTATTACGGAGTATAGCACAGCTTATCCAAAAAAGAAATAGCCCACACTTTCCTCTGTGGATACTTTTGAGGGAATGTGGATAATGTGGATAACTTGGTGGATAGTTACATTTATGGGAAACCTGTTTCGACAAAAAATGACCAGAAATACAAGGATTTTCAAGAATTTGTCGAATGGTGTCGAAATGTATTATGTAAATCTGTTTTCCATGAAAAAATCCACATGTTTATGCAGCATATTATGTTGATAAACATGTGGATAATGTGGATAACTTTATCTCTGAAGTAGATTTTCCCCGATTCTCAGCACATCTCCGGCACCCATAGTTATCAACAGATCACCGTGCATACAATTTTTTAATAAAAATTCTTCAATCTCTTCGAATGTGGAAAAGTAATCGCAGTCTTTTCCTATTTTATGCAGTTCTGCCTGCAGAGTTCTGGAGCTGATTCCCAGGTTGTCAGTTTCCCTGGCCGGGTAGATCTCTGCCAGTACTACATGGTCGGCAAGGGAAAGTGCTTCCGCAAACTCGTGCATGAATGCGCGGGTACGGGTATAGGTGTGAGGCTGGAACACACACCAGATCTCACGATGCGGATAATTGGCAGCAGCCTTCAGGGTTGCCCGGATCTCGGACGGATGATGGGCATAATCATCGATAATGGTGACACCGTTCACTTCTCCTTTGTACTGGAAACGACGGTCTGTTCCGTGGAACATAGCCAGACCTTCGGAAGCAGTCTTGAAATCAAAGCCAAGTTCCATGGTGGTCGCCAGGGCAGCCAATGCATTGGATACGTTGTGGATACCTGGTACATGAAGCTCTACCGGTCCTACAGGGGTTCCCTTGTGAACCAGTGTGAAGGATGCGCAGCCCTGTCTGTCATAGGTAATATCGGAAGCGGTGTAATCTGCCTCGCCGGACACTTTGTATGTGACCAGATCAGCATCCACACCATTGGTAATCTCGTCTATGTTCTTGATTTCTCCATTCATTACCAGCAGCCCGTGTGCCGGGAGCAGTTCTGCAAACCGATGGAAGGAGTGGCGGATATCAGCAAGATCCTTGAAGAAATCCAGGTGGTCTTCCTCGATGTTCAGGATCACGTCCACAGTCGGGAAAAAGGACAGGAAGCTGTTGGTGTACTCACATGCTTCGGTCAGAAACAGATCTGATCTGCCGACGCGGATATTTCCACCGATCTCCGGCAGGATACCACCCACGGAGATGGTAGGATCTGCCTGTGCTTCCAGAAGGATCATGGAGATCATGGAAGTGGTAGTAGTCTTTCCGTGAGTACCGGCAACAGCGATGGCCGTCTTGTAGTTACGCATGATCTCACCCAGCAGTTCAGCTCTGGTCAGCATGGGAATGCCAGCGGATCTGGCAGCGGCAAACTCGGCATTATCCGGATGGATGGCGGCAGTGTAGACGACCACATCGATGCCTGGTTTGATATTGTCTGCAGTCTGTCCGTAGAAGACAGTTGCTCCTTTCTCTTCCAGATGTCTGGTCAGTTCGGACCGCTGACTGTCGGAACCTGAGATGGTAAAGCCTTCCTGAAGCAGAACTTCAGCCAGACCGCTCATACTGATGCCTCCGATACCGATGAAATGTACATGTACCGGTGAGTCAAAATTTATCTGATACATAAGAAATCCTCATTTCTGTTTTTTCCTATTATTATATCGTCTTCAGAAGAAAAATCAACGCACTTCTGTCAGGAAAGACCGGGTAATATCATTTTGAACAAAAAAGCATGAAATCATATAGCAAAAATGACGAAAACAAGATGAAAATTTATCAAAAACAAGAAAAAACTGTCGAAAAATGTTAAAAAACGATGAATGTTTTTCTCTGTAAATGTTCACTATTTACAAAAGGTGTGCTATAATACAGACATCAAAGCATTATAATGTTTGCATCAAGAGGTGATAGCGTGATTAAAAAAGAAATGATAGCCATGTTGTTAGCCGGCGGTCAGGGAAGCAGATTGGGCGTGCTTACTGCAAAGGTTGCAAAACCTGCAGTTGCCTTTGGCGGCAAGTACCGGATCATTGACTTTCCACTGAGCAACTGCATCAATTCCGGGATCGATACGGTTGGTGTACTTACTCAGTACCAGCCTCTGCGGTTGAACACACACATCGGGATCGGAATGCCGTGGGATCTGGATCGTAACAACGGAGGAGTAACTATTCTCTCACCATATGAGAGAAGCGCCGGAAGTGACTGGTATTCCGGCACAGCCAATGCCATTTACCAGAACATTGACTATATTGATACATATAATCCAGAATATGTCCTGATTTTGTCAGGTGACCATATTTATAAGATGGATTATGAAGTGATGCTGGATTATCACAAAGAGAATAACGCAGCAGTGACGATTGCCTGCATGCCGGTTCCGTGGGAAGAGGCGAGCAGATTTGGTGTAGTCATCACAGATGAGAACGGACAGATCAATGAATTTGAAGAGAAGCCGGAGAAGCCGAGAAGTAATCTGGCATCCATGGGAATCTATATTTTTACGTGGAAAGTATTGAGAGAAGCACTGATCCGCATGAAGGACGTGCCGGGATGTGATTTCGGAAAGCATATCCTGCCAGACTGCCTGGAACGGGGCGAGCGGTTGTTTGCTTATGAGTACAACGGATACTGGAAAGATGTAGGAACTCTTGGATCTTACTGGGAAGCCAACATGGAGCTGATCGATATCATACCGGAATTTAACCTGTATGAAGAATTCTGGAAGATCTATACCAAGAGTGATGCGTTACCGCCCCTTTACGTATCGGAGGATGGATTTATTGAGCGCAGTATTGTCTGCGGCAATTCTACGATTGAAGGAACGGTGATAGGATCTGTGATCGGAGCAGGTGTTACCATTGGAAAGGGAGCAGTGGTACGTGACTCGATTATTATGAAAGACACTGTGATCGGACCTGGCTGTACGGTGGACAAGTCCATCATTGCAGAAGAAGTCGTGATCGGTGAGAACTGTAAGCTGGGTGTGGGAGAAAATATTCCGAACAAAGTAAATCCAAAAGTATACTCCTATGGTCTGGTAACGATTGGAGAGAAGACAGAGATTCCGGCAAATGTTCAGATCGGTCTTAACACTGCGATTTCCGGTAAGACGGAAGAAGCGGACTATCCGGACGGAATACTTGCAAGCGGCGAGACTTTGATTAAGGCGGGTGATAGAACATGAGAGCAATAGGAATCATTTTAGCGGGCGGCAACAATCACAGAATGAAAGAACTGTCCAGCAAGCGTGCCATTGCGGCTATGCCGGTGGCAGGAAGCTACCGAAGCATTGATTTTTCATTGAGCAACATGTCCAACTCTCATGTACAGAAGGTTGCAGTGCTGACGCAGTACAATTCACGGTCCTTAAATGAACACCTCAGTTCATCCAAATGGTGGGATTTCGGAAGAAAGCAGGGCGGCTTATATATTTTCACACCGACTGTGACAGCGGAGAACAGCTACTGGTACAGAGGAACGGCAGATGCCATCTGGCAGAACATTGACTGGTTAAAGCAAAGCCATGAACCATATGTGGTGATCGCATCCGGCGATGGCGTCTACAAGATGGACTACAATAAAGTGCTGGAATATCATATTGACAAAAAAGCAGATATTACGGTTGTGTGCAAGGAGATGCCACAGGATACAGACATGAGCCGCTTTGGTGTGATCAAAGCGGACGAGACCGGCAGAGTCATGGATTTTGAAGAAAAGCCGATGGCGACAGATGCCCATCTGGTTTCCTGTGGAATCTATATTATCCGACGCAGACAGCTGATCGAACTGATTGAGAAATGTGCGGAAGAGGATCGGTACGATTTTGTAAGAGACATTCTGGTTCGTTATAAGAATGTGAAACGAATCTACGCATATAAGATGGATACTTACTGGAACAGTATCGCATCTGTGGATGCATATTACCAGACCAACATGGATTTCCTGAAAGCAGATGTGCGAAAGCATTTTCTGCACGATTACCCGGATATTTATTCCAAGGTTCAGGATCTTCCGCCTGCAAAATATAATGCAGGAGCCAATGTAAAGAATAGTCTGGTTGCCAGCGGCTGTATCATCAATGGCACGGTGGAGAATTCTGTATTGTTTAAGAAAGTATTCGTTGGAAATAACTGTGTGATCAGAAATTCCATTATTCTCAATGATGTATATCTGGGTGACAACACCTGTATCGAAAACTGCATCGTGGAGAGCAGAGATACCATTCGGGCCAATTCCCGCTACGTAGGGGAAGACGGTGTAAAAGTGGTGATAGAAAAAAATGAAAGATATATTATGTAATGATTCAGAGCCATGCACATGCCCGAGAATATGGGACTCATGCTTGCATGAAGGCACATATTTCGGAGCATGTATATGGCGAGCAGCCATACATGAGCAAAAGGAAAGCCTCGTAGAGGCGATTTTGCGAATGTGGCTCTGAATCATCAGGATATACAAAAACATAAAAATACAATATACAGGGGTGTCTTATGAAAATTACAGATGTACGGATAAGAAAAGTTGCCAGAGAAGGCAAGATGAAGGCGGTGGTGTCTATCACCATAGATGAAGAGTTCGTCGTTCATGATATTAAAGTGATTGAAGGAGAGAAAGGACTGTTTATCGCGATGCCAAGCCGTAAAGCGTCTGATGGAGAGTATCGAGATATTGCACACCCGATCAATTCTTCCACACGTGACTGCATTCAGTCTCTGATTCTTGAAAAATATCAGAGTACCATTGAAGCGGCAGCAGTAGAATAAAAAGTTACATAATTAAAATTTATAAGGACAAGAAAAAAGAAGAGGAGCGGTGCACCAATTGGTTAGTGTGCAACTCCTTTTCTTTTTTAGATTGAAACAAAAACTTTTAGATTACTCCAATTTTCTCGGTGGAGCACAACTTTCGCGTTTGGCCAGATAGAAAGGAAGTCAGATCTGGCTGCTGGCGCAGAGAAGGGCATATGCCCGGAATTTACTGCGTAAAGAAAAATAAAACTATACAGCATGTGTCAGATTTTTCTGAACCTGACTGATGAGCTGTGAATTCTCTAAATAAATTTTGTAATTGTTTATATAATATTTTGCAATCAGTTTCATAATAACACTCCGTGTATAAATGAGAGTCCTGTATTCATGATTCCTGCCAGAATCATGACCAGAATTGGATTTATTTTATATTTTTGCAGAAGGACTGCAGAAATGATGAAAATAAAAACCAGACTCCAATGGGTACTCCTAAGAGTAATGGCAGTTTTGCTTCCCCAGAAAGCGATTGTCAGAATGGAGACACCTGCGGCGGCTATCATGGCAACTACAGCCGGACGCAGAGTAGCAAGGACACTCTGGAAAACGGATAAGTTTCTGTATTTAAGATAAAAGGATGCAATCAGGGTTACAATAAGGCAGGAGGGTAAAATGCACCCCAGAGTTGCGACCAGAGCACCTGGAATCCCAGCTATGCGGATCCCTACAAAGGTAGCAGAGTTGACAGCAATAGGTCCAGGTGTCATCTGGGAAATGGTGATTAGATCGGTAAATTCTGTCATAGAAAGCCAATGGTGTCCATTTACAACTTGTCCCTGGATAAGTGGCATGGCTGCATAACCACCACCAAAACTGAAGAGTCCAATCTGTAAAAAACTTAGAAAAAGTTCCAGATAAATCATGATGCAGAGGTCCTCCTTCTTTGATACGATATTTTTAATATGCCAAGAGCTCCACATATTAGGATAATATAGATAACATTGACCTGAAAGATACAAGATGCTGTAAAAGCAGCAAACATAATGACATTGGAAAGGCAATTGTGCTCATGTAATATACCTCCGGCCATTTCATAAACGACAATGGCGATCACTGCACCTACACCGGACTGCATTCCCTCAAGCATCTGGCTTACCAGTAAATTATCCCGAAAAGCGGTGTAAAAGAGCGAAATAACGGAGATAATGAGAAAAGGTGGTAGAATCGTTCCGACAATAGAAACAGCAGCACCAATCAGGCCTGCCAGCTTATATCCTACCACAATGGCACCGTTGACAGCGATAGCACCGGGAGCGGACTGGGCAATCGCTACTAGATCCAGCATCTCATCTTCATCAATCCAGTGGTATTCATCCACAAATTTCTTTTTCATCAAGGTAACAATTACATATCCACCGCCGAAAGTAAAAGCACTGAGATATAGGGTTGATATAAATATTTTTAATAACACATGTTTTTTATCCTGCATAGGAAATTCCTCCTCTTTAATAACACTTGTTTTGAAGAATTGTCTACTATCCGTTCCCAAAACAGTATAAAAAATCTTTAACTATATGTAAAATAGTATTATCCTATAATTATCATAATAATTTCATTATAAAGGAAAAGAAAATGCCACTGAGACATATGAAAATTTATGTGGCTGTATTTCACCATAGTAACAGTATGGAGAGAAAATAAATTGTAAAAATGGACTGTCTGAATGACAATCGTACCAAAGAAGGATATCCTTGCAAATGGAAGCCACTGTGAAGTATAATCGAACTGCACTGTTTAATGACAAGAATGAACGAGATAGGAGATATACGATGTATGTGATCGCAGGTCTGGGAAATCCGGGCAGTAAATATGAAAAAACAAGACACAATGTGGGATTTCAGGTTATTGATCGTCTGGCTTCCAAATATCATATAGATATGAATACAAAAAAACACAAGGCCATCTGCGGAACCGGTGTGATCGAGGGTGTGAAGGTGCTGCTGGTGAAACCTCAGACCTTCATGAACTTAAGTGGAGAGAGTATCAGGGAAGCGGTTGATTTTTATAAAGTTGATCCGGAAACAGAATTTCTGGTGATTTATGATGATATTTCGCTGGCACCGGGACACTTAAGAATTCGCAAGAAGGGAAGTGCCGGTGGACATAATGGAATCAAGAATATTATCCTCCATCTGGGAACCCAGGTATTTCCGAGGGTCCGTGTAGGCGTGGGAGAGAAGCCCGAAGGATATGATCTGGCAGATTATGTGCTGGGACATTTTCAGGGGGATGAAAAGAAACTGATGGAAGAGGCTTACGACCGGGCAGCGGCCGCAGTAGCCGAGATCTTGACGGACGGGCCGGATAAGGCAATGAATGATTTTAATTAGGAGAAGTTATGGACACCTTTTATGAACCGTTGCTGGAGCTGGAAGCATTTGGTCAGATACGGGAGCAGTTGAAAAAAGAAGAAGGACTTCAGCTGATCACGGGCTGTGTGGATTCTCAGAAGACTCATCTGATGTACAGTCTGGGAAGAGACTGGCCTGTGAAATTGATCCTTACTTATAATGAACTGAAGGCGAAGGAAATCTATGAAGAATATGAGGCACTCGGGGAGGATGTGTATTACTATCCTGCCAGGGATTTCCTGTTCTTTCAGGCAGATATTCAGGGAAATGAACTGCTGCGCCAGCGGGTATCTGCAGTAAGCAGCCTTTTGTCTGGAGAAAAGTCGGTGATCATTACCACTTTGGATGGCTGTATGGACCCTCTGCTGCCGTTGAAAAAATGGCGGGAATTGATGGTGACTATCGGGGTTGGAAGTATTCTGGAGATGGATGCCTGTGGAAAAAGACTTGTTCAGATGGGCTATGAGCGGACTGGGCAGGTGGAGCTGCCGGGACAGTTTGCAATCCGTGGAGGCATCCTTGATATTTATCCGCTGACAGAGGAGTATCCGGTCCGGATCGAACTGTGGGATGATGAGGTGGATTCCATCCGAAGCTTTGATGCCCAGAGTCAGCGTTCCATGGAAAATCTGGAGGAGATCACGTTATATCCAGCGGCCGAGCTTTCGCCAGATCAGCAGGGATACAAAGGGGAAAGTCTGCTGGATTATATCAAAGAATTCCGATCCCTGGTATTTCTGGATGAAAGTAACCGTCTGCTGGAGCGCGGGGAGACGGTAGAAAAAGAATACAGACAAAGTTTTGAAAACCGGATGGAAAAGGGACAGATCGCAAAAGATCAGCCGGAGGAGATTATTGCCTGTGAAGTGATCTGGCACAAGTTAAATCAGATGCGGGGAGCGGTGCTTAGCACACTGGAGGCTACGGACCGCCGACTGGAGATTCATAACCGGTATCGGTTAGATACCAGATCCATTCAGTCTTACAACAATCATTTTGAACTTCTGGTCAAAGACCTGAAGAGATGGAAAAAAGAAAAATACAGAGTGGTTCTCATGTGTGCGTCCAGAACCCGTGGGCGCCGTCTGGCGGAAGATCTGCTGGCAGAAGATCTAAGTGCATTTTACAGCGAGGATGAGACCCGGATAACACAGCCTGGTGAGATTATGGTTACCCATGGAAATGTGTACCGTGGCTACGAATATCCCATGATCCGTTTTGCAGTGATCTCGGAAACGGATGTATTTGGAAAAGAAAAGAAGAAAAAGCACCGGAAACAGCGCTCTTATGAAGGTACCAGGATCGGAAGCTTCAGTGATCTGAACGTGGGCGACTATGTGGTGCATGAAAATCATGGACTTGGTATCTACCGTGGTATTGAGAAAATTACGGTGGATAAGACGGTCAAAGATTATATGAAGATCGAGTACAGCAAAGGATCCTGCCTCTATATTCTGGCGACCCAGCTGGACGCGATCCAGAAATACAGCAGTGCCGACGGGGAGAAGGTACCGAAGCTGAATTCTCTGGGCGGACAGGACTGGAAGAAGACCAAGACCAGAGTGCGGAGCGCTGTACAGCTGGTGGCAAAGGACCTGGTGGAATTATATGCGGCCCGTCAGTCGGAGAAAGGCTATGTATACGGACCAGATACAGTCTGGCAGAAGGAATTTGAGGAATTGTTCCCTTATGAGGAGACAGAAGATCAGCAGAAAGCAATCATGGATACCAAACATGATATGGAGAGCGGTAAGATCATGGATCGTCTGATCTGCGGAGACGTTGGATATGGCAAGACAGAGGTGGCACTTCGTGCAGCATTTAAGGCAGTACAGGAGAGCCGGCAGGTAGTATATCTGGTGCCGACTACGATCCTTGCCCAGCAGCATTACAATACCTTTGTTCAGCGAATGAAGGAATTTCCGGTGCGGATCGATCTGTTGTGCCGGTTCCGCACGCCTGCCCAGCAGAAGAAGACAGTGGAAGATCTTCGGAAAGGGCTGGTGGACATTGTAATCGGAACTCACAGAGTGCTGTCCAAGGATGTGGAATACAAGGATCTGGGGCTTCTGATCATTGATGAGGAGCAGCGCTTTGGTGTGGCGGACAAGGAGAAGATCAAGAAGCTGAAGACCAACATTGATGTGTTATCCTTAAGTGCGACGCCTATTCCAAGAACGCTTCATATGAGTCTGACAGGGATCCGCGACATGAGCGTGCTGGAAGAACCGCCTATTGACCGTATGCCGATCCAGACCTATGTGTGTGAATATGATGAAGAGATGATCCGCGCTGCCATCAGCAGGGAACTGGCAAGAGAGGGACAGGTCTACTATGTCTATAACAGGGTAGAGACTATCGCAGAGGTGGCACATCGGATCCAGGAACTGGTACCGGAGGCAAATGTGGCATTTGCCCATGGACAGATGAAAGAACATGAGCTGGAAAAGATCATGTATGCCTTTATTGAAGGGGAGATTGATGTGCTGGTCTCCACTACGATCATCGAGACGGGTATGGATATTTCCAATGTAAATACGATCATTATTCATGATGCGGACCGGATGGGACTGTCCCAGCTCTATCAGCTGCGCGGTCGTGTAGGCAGGTCGAACCGGACAGCTTATGCATTTCTTCTATATAAAAAAGACAAGATGCTCAAAGAGGTGGCAGAGAAGCGTCTTCATGCGATCCGGGAATACTCGGATCTGGGAAGCGGATTTAAGATTGCTATGAGGGATATGGAGATCCGTGGGGTAGGAACGCTGCTGGGACAGCGGCAGCATGGACATATGCAGGCGGTAGGCTATAACCTGTATTGCAAGATGTTGAGTGAGGCAGTTGCCCGCATGAAGGGTGGGCAGAAACCGGATTTGGATGATTTTGAGACGGTTGCAGATATTCAGATCGATGCGTTTATTCCAGACAGCTATATTAAAAATGAGGCACTGAAGCTGGATATTTATCGGAGAATCGCAGCGGTGGAGAATGAGGAAGAGCGAAGTGATATGCTGGAAGAGCTGATCGACCGGTTTGGGGAGCCGCCGAAATCAGTTATGAACCTGCTGGAGATCACCAAGGTGAAGAGTATGGCCCGCAGACTGTATATCAAGGAAGTGAAGGGAAGACCGGATCAGATTACATTTACGATGTACGAGAAGGCACAGATCAATGCAGCGAAGATCCCGGATCTGCTGGCGCGGATGGATGGAGCACTCACTTTCCGGAAGACGGAGCCCGTACAGTTTGCTTACACTTCCAGGAGCAGTCGTCAGGATTTCTCAGGAAAGCTTCTGGAGACCACAGAGCGGATTCTGGAAGAGATGGAAGTATTATTGGAGGATGCACCATGAGATACGAAAAGATGAGAAAAATGATACGGCAGATGGCAGCAGGAGTATTGACGGCCTTTCTGCTGACCGGTCTGGCCGGTTGCGGAGCTGCTGGACCGGTCGGCGAGGAAGAGACGGATGTACAGGAGACAGGATCCTCTGCA
Organism: Hominiventricola aquisgranensis; assembly: GCF_040096225.1. Lineage (NCBI taxonomy): Bacteria > Bacillati > Bacillota > Clostridia > Lachnospirales > Lachnospiraceae > Hominiventricola > Hominiventricola aquisgranensis. The sequence continues at coordinate 86,875 of NZ_JBBMFC010000013.1, forward strand.
GATGCCGGAGAACAGGGGGTCTCAGAAGCGGACTGGGACAAGATTGCTTTCGAGATCAACGGTGAGCCTGTTTCCCTGCGGGAATGGAATTTTTATCTGCGGATGAATCAGATGCAATGGGAAAAGCAATATCTGGAGGACTACGGGGATGATATGTGGTCTGTGGAGACAGATGACAGCGGGGCTACCATGGCAGATGGATTAAAAAAGGAAGTCATGGAAGTGATCTGTAAGACTCACATCCTGAATCAGCATGCACAAGAATACAATGCAGAACTGACAGCGGAAGAAAAAGCAGCAGTGTCTGAACGGGCAGAGAGTTTCATGAGTGCCTATCATGCAGCACTTCTGGATTTTGCAGGAGCGGATGAAGAGTTTGTCACAGAACAATTGTCTGCCACGGAGCTGTCCACAAAAGTAGAAGAACTGGCAGGCAAAGAATATGAGCCGGATATTGCTGAAGAAGACTATCAGAGAGAGGGAATCTGTTATGTGCTGATTTCTACTACCGGACTTCGGGATGCGGATGGAAATCTCACACCATTTTCTGATGAAGAAGTTCAGGAGCGCACACAGATGGCGAAGGAACTCAGTCAGAAAGCAAAGGAAACAGGGGATCTGAAGAGCGTGGCAGAAGAGGCCGGCCTAAGACCGATTGAATCCAGTATGGGACGCAGCAATGAGGGAGACGGACAGGAACCACTGATGCTGGATGCAGCCAGGGCACTGGCAGTTGGGGAAGTGTCCGATCCTATTGAGACAGAGGAAGGCTGGTTTCTGGTACAGCATACCAATGATTATGATGAGAGCGGAACCGTATACTGGAAGGAATATCTGACAGAGCAGGCGCAGCAGAGTTATGCACAGGAAATCTATGAGCAGTGGAGAGCAGATGCACAGATCGTGCAGAATGAAGAAATCATGGATTCTGTAATTGTGAAAGATGTATTAAAAGAGTTGCTTTGAATATAAAAAGAGCATATAATCAGAAGAAATATACGGATTTGCAGGAGGATTTTGTTATTATGATGAAAAAAAAAGCGACCACTTTGCTGGCCGTTCTGTTAATGGGAGCAATTGCCCTGACTGGATGCAGTGCCCCACATACGGTAAATGGAAGTGCAGAAGCTGTCAGTGTGAATGGAACTTCTGTTCCACTGGGAGAACTGAATTTTTATCTGCGTTATCAGCAGGCCAATATGCAGAATGCATATGGAGGAATGTTTGGTGAGACCTTTATGAATACAGATATTACCGGAAGCGGATCTGTATATGGTGTTACTATGAGAGATTCTTCTCTTGAGACCCTGGAAGAATATTATCTGGTTGAGGCAAATGCAGAGGAACTGGGCATATCCTTGACCGATGAGGATGAGAGCAAGATCGCAGATACTGTACAGGCATTCCTGGCAGCCAATGACAGCAAGACGCTGGATGCCATGACAGCTGATGAGGCAACTGTTACGCATGTACTGGAACTTATCACTCTTCAGCAGAGAGTACATGAGTATTTTGGGACAACCATTGATACCGAAGTAGATCCGGAAGAGGCAAATCAGAAGAAGATCTCCTATGTACTGAACAGTACAGAAGATACCACGGATGATGCAGGTAATACCGTTGTTCTGTCCGAAGCAGAGAAGGAGCAGAAGAAAGCAGATATGGAAGCTCTTCTGGCAGAAGCAAAAGAGAGCGGAGATCTAAGCGCAGCAGCAGAAAACTACAGTCTGAGTGTAGTTCCTGCTACCTATGGAAAAGATGACGAGACACTGAATGAAGATGTCTATGCTGCAGCAGAGCAGTTGTCTGACGGTGAGTATTCAGATGTAATCGAGTCTGATAATGGCTATTATGTTGTATATATGGAGAGTACTTCCGATGCAGATGCAACGCAGACCAAGATCGACAGTATTTTAAGTGATCGTACCAATGAAGCCTATTCCGCATGGCTGGATCCGCTGAAAGAGGGCGCAGAGATCACAGTAAATGATAAAAATGTAGAAAAACTGACATTTGACCGGATCTATACGGTGAAAGCAGCCGATGAGGCAACTGCAGACGAGACAGTTACAGATGAGGCAACTACAGACAAGACAGCGGTTGAAGACGGCACTGCTGACGATGCAGCGACAGAAGAGGAAGCAGCAGAAGATACTGCGGCAGAGGAATAAGGGTGAAAAAGAAGACACTTTGTCTTTGTTTGATCGGTCTTCTGGCAGCGGCCGGTCTGTTGACTGGCTGCACGAGAACCAGTGAAGAACTGATTTTATCAAAAGAGAATTCCGCGACAGAGGAGGAGATTAAAACTTCTCTGCCGGAGAACAAAGATCTGGATGAAGTGCCCTTGGATGAAGAAGAAACAGAACGGGAAGCGGCACCTGTACCAGAGGATGGAAAGGCTGTTTCCCGTTCTGCATATTCAGTCACCTTGACGGATACTGTGAAATATGTAGAATCTTCCAGAAAAGAGATCACCAGAACAGAGAAACGTCTGTCTGTAGTCGATGAGAATGATCCATCCACTTACCAGATCGTCCGTAAGGAAGAAGCGGTGGAAGTACAGAATGAGATTCCATGTGAGTATCAGGACGAAAAGGGTTTTCCGAGATATGTGTGGAATGACGGTCACTGGTATGAGTATGAATACAGCAGCAGTGACATTACATTGGATGAGGATAATGAAGAACTGGCATTGATGCTTCTGGAGATGATGGGTGACAGTGAGGGTGAGGTATATTCCGTGAACTGTGAAGTGCTGACAGGAACCAATGCCGGATATGCATTTCATGTTGTATACAGAAATGAGCTGACCCTGGAGGGAGAACCATCAGATACTACGGGTCTGATAGTCAGCAGAAAACGTACAGAGACTACCACACAGAAGCAGATGGTGGAGACGAAAGTCCCGGTGGAAGTTGAGAAAACAGTGCCAACCGGAGCATATACCTATTATGGCTGGCAGGAGCAGGAAGGTTCTGTATACTATTATGATGAGCATGGCGAGAAAGTGTCAGGAGCACAGGTGATTCAGGGTATCCGCTATGTATTTGATGAAGATGGGAAGCTGATCAGTCAGGCCGGAGTAGATGTCTCTTCAAAGAGCGGAACGATCGACTGGAAGAAAGTAAAAGAGTCTGGGATATCTTTTGCGTTGATCCGCTGTGGTTACAGAGGTGCATCTACGGGCGAGCTGTTTGAAGATGCGGCCTGTACAGCCAATGTAGCAGGTGCCAGGGCTGCTGGCTTATCAGTAGGTCTGTATTTCTATTCCCAGGCAGTAACAGAGGAAGAAGCCACAGAAGAAGCAGAATTCATAGTACAGGCTGCCAGGACCTGTCATGTGACAGCTCCGCTTGTCATTACAGGTGGATATACTGCGGATCTGGCCGGGCGCGCAGAAGGAGTGAGCCCGGAAGAACGGACGACATTTACAAAAGCATTTTGCCGGAAAGTACATGAAGACGGAATGATGCCGATGATCGGCGGAGAAGCAGGATGGCTTTCCAGCAGTCTTGATATGACTGCATTGCCCCAGGAACAGATCTGGGTTGCACAGGAGAACAGCAGTGTTACCTGGTCTGGAACCTATCAGATATGGCAATATACTGCGCAGGGATCAATCGATGGGATTCCCGGCATCGCAGGATTAAATATTATAACAGGAGACGGGAGGATTTTCCAATGAGTGTTACAGCACAGAATCTGACATTACTTACAGATTTGTATGAACTGACAATGATGCAGGGATATTTCAAAAATCCGGTGCAGGAGACCGTGATCTTTGATGCATTTTATCGTGTGAATCCCTGCGGAAATGGATTTGCGATCGCAGCAGGACTGGATCAGGTGATCGACTATATCAAAAATCTGCATTTTTCAGATGAAGATGTAGCGTATCTTGACAGCCTGGGAATCTTTGAAAAGGATTTCCTGGAATACTTGAGAGGGTTCCATTTTACCGGTGATATTTATGCGATTCCGGAAGGAACTGTGGTATTTCCGAGAGAACCGCTGGTGAAAGTTATCGCACCGATCATGGAGGCACAGCTGGTAGAGACCGCAATTCTTACCATGATCAACCATCAGAGTCTGATCGCCACCAAGGCGGCAAGAGTAGTCAATGCGGCCAGAGGAGATGGCATCATGGAGTTTGGACTGCGCCGTGCTCAGGGACCGGATGCGGGTACCTACGGAGCACGAGCAGCTATGATCGGTGGCTGTATCGGTACGTCCAATGTGCTGACCGGACAGCTGTTTGATGTGCCAGTGCTTGGAACCCATGCACATAGCTGGATCATGAGTTTCCCGGACGAATATACTGCATTCAAGACATATGCAAAAATGTATCCGGATGCATGCACGCTGCTGGTAGATACTTATGATACATTAAAATCCGGTGTGCCAAATGCGATCCGTGTGTTTAAAGAAATGCGTAAGGACAAGGTCCTGAACGGACGTTACGGAATCCGTCTGGACAGTGGAGACCTGGCATATCTTTCCAAAGAGGCAAGAAAGATGCTGGATGCAGCAGGATTTTACGATGCAGTGATCTCGGCTTCCAGCGATCTGGATGAGTATCTGATCGACAGTCTGAAGACCCAGGGTGCAAAGATCACTTCCTGGGGTGTTGGAACAAACCTGATCACTTCCAAGGACTGCCCGGCATTCGGTGGTGTATACAAGCTGGCAGCAGTAAAACAGGGGGATGGAGAATTTGTACCAAAGATCAAACTGTCTGAGAATACGGAGAAGATCACAAACCCGGGCAACAAGACAGTTTACCGTATTTATGAAAAATCAAATGGAAAACTGAAAGCAGATCTGATTGCACTGGTGGATGATAAATTTGATGAATCCAAGGACCTGGTGATCTTTGATCCACAGGAGACCTGGAAAAAAACCCATCTGAAGGGTGGCACTTACACCATGAAGGAATTGATGGTGCAAGTATTCGACAAAGGAAAGTGTGTCTACACATCTCCGTCGGTTATGGATATCCGTGAGCATTGTATCAATGAGCAGGCTACCCTGTGGGACGAGACCAGACGTCTGGTGAATCCGCATGAGGTCTATGTGGATCTTTCAGACCGCCTGTATAAGATGAAGACGGATCTTCTGAATAAAATGCATCCGGAAGAATAAGACATGAGAGAACAGTGATGTATATTTTTCCTGCATTTCCACATACTAGCCATATGTTGCAGAAATGAGATATATGAAACGGAACATGCAGGAGGAAATATGTTATGAAGGCGACAGGAATTGTACGACGGATCGATGATCTGGGAAGGGTCGTGATCCCTAAGGAAATCCGCCGCACGCTTCGTATCCGGGTGGGAGATCCGCTGGAGATCTTTACAGATCGGGAAGGTGAGATCATCTTGAAAAAGTATTCTCCCATTGGAGAGCTGGGAGCTTATGCGGCGGATTATGCAGAAAGTCTTGCGCAGACAACGGGCTATATTGTGTGTGTGGCGGATAAAGACACTATGATCGCAGCTGCGGGAACCGGGAAGAAGGAATGCATCGGAAAAGCAATCAGCCAGGAACTGGAGCAGATGATCCAGGACAGGGAGTGTCTCCAGGCAACGGCAGGGGAAAAGCGATTTGTTCCTGTTCTGCAGGATGGACCGGAAGGGATTGCTTCTGAAACAATCTGTCCCATCATCAGTGAAGGAGATGCGGTGGGATCTGTGATCTTCCTTTCCCGGGATGAAAAACAGAAAATGGGAGAGACAGAGCTTAAGCTGGCATCCAGTGCAGCAGGATTCCTTGGAAAACAGATGGAACAGTAAAGGTGATGGATCCCTGAAAACCTTGAGATTACAAGGTTTTTCAGGGTCCTGAAAACTTTTTGAAAAAAATTTGAAAAAATTTGAAAAAAGTGCTTGCATTTTCTGGAATCATGCCGTATAATAACATTCGTTGGTTGACAAAACACAACAACACAGACACATAGGGCTATCGCCAAACGGTAAGGCAACGGACTCTGACTCCGTCAGTTCAAGGTTCGAATCCTTGTAGCCCTGCTACCTGAGAGCTTTCCTGAAAAGGAAAGCTCTTTTTTTTATTTAAAGTTGGGTGGAATCTGGCTGTTGGTTGTGCTATCATAAATACAATAGTTGAGATTGTGGAAAAGCGGGTGGAGGATACAAATGAAGCGAGAAGAGAGGAATGAGATGATAGATCATCGAGGAAATGAGATTGAGCAATGTCTGAAGACGATAGAATTTCTAAGTGAAAGTACGGAGGACTACTTGTTCTTATGGGACTTTCAGACGGGGAATCTACACTTTTCAAATCCGGTCTACGAGAAATACAATCTGCCGAAACGAGAAGAATATGTTTATCAGATTCAGGATTTGGAGAGATGTGTGTATGCCAGAGATGCTGATGCCGTGAAGAGAACGTTGCGGCAGGTAGAGTGCGGTGATATGGTCTCTTGTAATATTGAGTGTCGGCTTTTAAATAATCATGGAGAAAAAGTATGGATCAGTTTTCGGGGGAAGAGCCAGTGCAGTGACACGGGAAAACCGGAACTTATGTTTGGGCGGATTTCGGATTCTGTTATGAGTCGGAAAGTAGATACGCTGACCGGGCTTTTAAATATGACCTGTCTGTTTGACGATTTGGAGAAAGAACTTCAAAGTGAGAAAAAAGGTTTCTTGATGCTTCTTGGGATCGATGATTTTAAAAATATCAATATCAAACAAGGAAGAGGGTACGGAAATTACATTTTGAAGATCGTGACAGAGATCATGGAAGAAGTGGTCGATTTGTCATTGAGTATTTATCGGGTGGACGGCGACCGGTACGCGATCAATATGGAGGGGCGTACAAAAGGTATGGTGCAGACGACGTATCTGCTGATCCAGGAAAAAGTATTGCCGTATTGTACGATGTCTGCCGGAGCGGTTCCTTATGGGGAAGAGATTCTAGACGGTAGCGGTGTATTATATCAGTATGCAGAAAATGCGCTTGACCGGGCAAAGAAGAGAGGAAAGAACAATCTTGTGTTTTTTTCAGCCGATGATTATGAGAAGAATTTGAAGCGGATTGACTTGCAGGAAGAATTAAGAGAAAGTGTGCGGAATGGGTTTGCTGGATTTCATCTTTGCTATCAGTTGCAGGTGTCGGGGACAGATTACCATGTGCACGGAGCGGAAGCGCTTCTCCGATATGAATCGCCGAGCCGGGGAAGAATCAGCCCGGAAGAATTTATCCCGCTTTTGGAGCAGACGGAACTGATCGACCCGGTCGGAGACTGGGTTTTGGCGACTGCCCTGCATCAGTGCAAATGTTGGCGGAAATGGGTTCCGGATTTTCATATCAGTGTCAATATTTCTTACATCCAGTTAAGGAATGAGATGATTACACAAAAAGTGTTGGACGCGTTGAAGAAAGCGGAACTTTCGGGGGAAAGTCTTACCTTGGAAGTGACGGAGAGTATGCAGCTTCAGGAATATCAATATTTCAATCAGATTTTTTACTCGTGGAGAAGATGTGGAATCCAGATTTCAATTGATGACTTCGGAACCGGATATTCCAGTTTGGGATATTTGAAAAGCATGGAAATCAACGAAGTAAAGATCGATCGTTGCTTTGTCAGCAGATTACAGCACAGTGTGTATAATTGCCGGTTGATCAGCAATATGATCGAACTGTCTCATAGTGAGCAGCTTCGTGTTTGCTGTGAGGGCGTGGAAACCGAAGAGGAACTGGCGGTTCTGCGGACGCTGCACCCGGATCTGTTGCAGGGATATTTGTTTTCAAAACCATACGAAGCAGAAACATTTGCCAGATATTACATCAGGGGAGACAGTGAAGAACACAGTCAATGGGAAGCATACAGAAAAAGACTGTATCAACTTTCCGGCGGAGAAAAAACGCAGGAGATGCCGGAACGGGCATGTGAACAGGGCAATATTATAGAAGAAATGGACGAGATTGTGTTTGTCTGCGATCAGGATAGTTATGAGCTGTACTATATGAATATGGCGGGGCAGCTTCTGACAGGCGTTCACGATTATAAAGGGAGAAAGTGCTATAAAGTATTTCAGGGGAGAAACGATCCCTGTGAGTCTTGCAAAAATCACAAATTAAATGCAGAGCGTTTTCTTGTGTGGGAAAAAGAGAATACGTTTTTGAACCGTCATTTTCTGCTGAAAGATAAATTGATCCCATGGAATGGAAAAATGGCACGTATGGAGATCGCGATCGATGTGACGGAAAAAGAACATGTCAGCAAAAGTATTCAGGAAAAACTGGACTTTGAGCAGAATATTGTGGAATGTACAAGAATGCTTGTGGAAGAGCCGGATACGGAACTTGCGATCCGGAAAGTTTTGCGGTCGATCGGCGCGTTTTATCAGGCAGATCGTTCGTATATATTTGAACGGGCGGCGACAGGCGATTTTTGGATCAATACTCATGAGTGGTGTGAGAAAGGCGTGACGTCAAAGCAGGACGAACTTCAAAATGTTCCGGGCAGCACGATACAGCGATGGGGCGAAGCGTTTCAAAAAGGGGAATCGGTTGTGATCCGTAATTTGGAACATATAAAAAAGAGCGCACTGGAAGAATGGGAAATCCTGCATACACAGGGGATCCGGCGGCTGATTGTTGCGCCGATCCGAAAAGCGCAGCGTGTGATCGGATTCCTTGGGGTAGATAATCCGAAACGCCATCATGGCGATGCGGCGCAGCTTCATACGATGTCCTGTTTCCTGACAGAACGTCTGCACGACACTGCGGCAGGAAAACTGGTGCCGGAGATCGCATGTGAAGAAGTGCTGGGAACGATGAACCTTGGACTTTGGAAAATCATCCTGAACCGAAAGAACCGGACGGCAAAGATGTATGGGGACCGGACGATGAAACGGATCATGGGCGTGAACGAAGAACAGATTCCGGAGGAAATGTACCAATACTGGAACAGCAGGATTGGTGAGCAGTATCGTTCTTATGTGGCGAAGTCTGTGGAGCGGATCGTGACATCCGGAGGACCGGCGCAACTGGAATATACATGGGTGCATCCGGAATTAGGGGAGTGTGTGGTACAATGTCTTGGTGTCCGAATGGGAGAAATCGGAGATAAGGTCTGCCTGACCGGATATCATCGTCTTGTCAGTGAGATGGAATTGCTGCAGTTTTCGACGGAATCAAAAGCAGAGGAAAAGAGGGCGCTTCAGGAGAATAAGTGGAATTTCTGGGAAAAATATACATGGAAAAGTGTATTTTACTATGCAGTGCTTTCGGAAACGGTTGCGTTCGCAGAGGTAGAACTGGATAGCGGTGAACTTCGGACTGCCGGAGGACTGTGGAAGAGCTATATGGGGGAATGCAGGGAGAACAAGGAAAAATTTGCAGCGCTGCTGGAGCGGAAAGCCGAGGAAGAGGTGCATCCGGAAGATATGGAAAGCGTCCAGAGATTTGTACAGGAAGAAATGTGTAGTTCCAGACATGCCAATGGAATTTTAACGAAAAAGTTGTGTTTCCGCAGATGTGCGGACGATGCGTATCAATGGATGAAACTGACGATGCATATTTTCCGCGAACGATATACGGACCGGGTATATGCGCTGTTGTATCTGAAAAATATCGATTCGGAGAAAAGAAAAGAGCTGGTGCTTCAGAAAGCGGCAAATCTGGATCCGTTGACAGGGGTTTATAACCGAGTTACATTTGAAAGAGAAGTAGAACGGTATATACTTCGGGATAATACGGTGGACGGAGGAGCGCTTATGATTTTGGATCTGGATGACTTTAAGGGGATCAATGACCGCTATGGACATGCAAAAGGAGACGAGGCGTTAAAAACGTTGACCGGAGTTTTGAAAATGACATTCCGTCACGGAGATCTGATCGGACGGCTTGGCGGGGACGAATTTCTTGTGTTCATCAAAAATGTAGAGGTGCGTGAAATACTCAACCGCAGGATGAACGAGTTATTTGCCATGATCCACAGTGCGTCGGAGATTCCGCTTCGGTGCAGCGTGGGGATTACATTTGTCTCTAAAAGCAGATTTTCTTATGAAAGGAGTCTGGAGGAAGCCGATCAGGCTTTATATGAAAGTAAAAGATTGGGAAAAGACCGGTATTGTTATTATCGGGACATTAAGAAAGGAGAATGAGAAAGGTGGCAGGTTTAAGTGAAACAAACGGATTTGGAAAGAAGCGGATTATGATCGTGGATCACAATGAAGAAGAGCAGAAAACAGTGAAAAAGATGCTTGGGGAAGAATATGAAGTTTTGGTTGCGGAAACAGGTTTACAGGATTTTTCTGGCTAACATGGATGACATGAATTTAGTTGAAATTACAGTCACTTCGTAATCGGATCGACCGGGTCTTTGACGAGGTATTTTAAATAGGAAAATGAGCGGGTACCAAAATGGTATCTGCTTTTTCTTTTGGAATTAGACAAAATGAACAAAAGAAAGAAGCTGACAAAGCGGCAGAAGTAGAAAAAGCAGAATTTTTCTGTGAAATCAATACAAAAAAAAGCGAAAAAATATTGGAGTTGGGCTGGAAGCGAAAAAATATTGGAGTTGGGCTGGACAAAAATATTGTAAAAATATGTAGAATCGTGTAAATAAAGATTGGATTTTAGCGGAGAGGGAGATTGTGATGGATTATATACTGCAGAATATGCAGTACAGATATATGGAAAATGTCATACAACAGATCAATCGCGGCGCAGTGCAGAATGTGACGAAGCCGTCCCTGTCCGGGACTGGATTTGCACACATTTTTCAACAGACGCAGATGGCGGAAAGCGGGATCAGCGCAGGAGATTTGGATGCAATTTTTGAAGAGGCTTCCCGGACGTACGGCGTTCCGGCAGATTTGCTGAAAGCGGTCGGAAAGAAGGAATCGAATTATGACCCTTATGCACAGTCGGGAGCGGGGGCGCAGGGCGTCATGCAGCTTATGCCGGCGACGGCGCAAAGTCTCGGCGTGACGGATCCGTTTGATGCGCGCAGCAATATCATGGGCGGCGCAAAGTATCTGTCAGATCTGCTTGCCAGATATGATGGAAATGTGAATCTGGCGCTTGCGGCATATAATGCGGGAAGCGGTAATGTGGAAAAGTACGGTGGAGTTCCGCCGTTCCAGGAGACACAGAACTATATCAGCAGAGTGAAAGAATATATGGGTGATGCAGGGAATCTGTTGACCGGCGGATCCGGCAGCGTACGGAATGTGAGTGGGAAGACAGGAGTGAATCTCTGTCCGCTCTGCGGAGAGGGAAAGC